>JACZXN010000125.1 GCA_022571575.1 Chloroflexota bacterium
CTTCGATTTGGGGCTGATACTAAGTCAGGTCCCAACCACTGTCAAGGAAATTATGGGCTTCCCAAGCATCCGTCAGGCACGGAATCAGCGGTTGGCGGCACCGCCCGGCGTTAGACCCGGAATCCCGGCTGTGGTAAACTCGCCGGACACTCCGGATAATCAGTATCCGATATGGAAGGCAGGACTGACGGTTATGAAAAAGGTGATGAGCGAGACCAACGGGGCGGTGTTCAGCCTGCCCTGGTATGTGGCCAAGGACGAAGGTTTCTTCGCGGCCGAGGGCATCGACATGCAATTCGTCCGGGCCCACGCCGTAAACCCGGAGCATAAAACCAGCAACCCTGATGACGTGAACCCGATCCTGGGCCATATACCCTTCGAAGAGCAGCAGGTGACCATCTACCGCGCTTGAGAGGAGGGTCAGGTCCGTCGGGCCTACGAGAGCAAACAGGGCGCCAAGGTGATTGGACTGCGCTCCTCAGTCGCCAACCAGGCGCTGCTGGTCAGGGGAGACTCCCGCCACTACTATCCCGGCTCGCTGGGCAATGAGCCCATCGCAGTGCAGTTCCACGCCGGCTCCCATTACACCGGCCTGCGGCTGCTGGAAGGCTATCTGCCGGCCGAGAAGATCAAGATGCTGCACTACGGCAGCCCGGAGAACCGCTTGGAGGCCCTGTTGAGCGGAGAAGTGGCGGCGGCCATGCTCATGGAGCCGTACATCTCCCTGGCCGAGAAGAACGGCTGCCGGTCGGTCTGCGAGGGCCACTACCTGGGGGCCGAGAACGCCAGCGACAACATGGACGAGCAGACCTTCGCCGCCATCAACCGGGCCGTGGTCAAAGCGGTGGACCTGATCAACTCGGACAAGAACGGTTCATCCACTATCTGCTGGACGACCCGAAGTTCGCGCCGGTGTTGAAGAAATGGGGCCCCCTGACGGCCGACGATTTCATCCTGTCGCGGCTGCGCTACACCCACCCCACCCCGTACACCGACGAGCAGATCGAAGACACCTACAACTGGATGGTGCGCTGGGGGTTGCTGAACGCCTCGGTCTGCGCCGCCGATTTCGTCGACAACCGGGACGTGGCGCCGGTCGCTGCCGACGACTGATACCCCCGCCGCCGCCAAGCTAGCTCGTCAGAATAAACCTGGCCTTGGTCTTGCCCAAGGCCAGGTTTTTGTTGCTAGTAATCGCTTCCCCCGCAGAGCCCGATGGGGTCTAAGAACGCGACCCGCACAACGTCTCGCAATTCTCCAGCCCCAAGCTGCTGTCTGGCGTCGCAGAAAAGCGCTACTGCTTCTCCGCTCAGGGTTTGATAGGTCTCCACGTCCTGCGCCGCCACCGCCGTGGACCTGGAACGCTCGACGGCCAACCCGTCTTCAAAATATTTGACCAGGAGATCGTGGTCCGCGGCAAATTCATCCGGAGGCTGTAGCCCTTCAAATTCGCCCTGGGTCTCGCTGTAGAGCTGGACCAACTCCGGTTGAATCACTGACAGAGTCGCCAAGATGTCCTCAACCTCATATTCCGGACCGAATCTGATGAGGCGCGAAAATGCGCCGGCGAAAAACCTGGTCATGGTGTCGTAGACCTGGGCGCCATAATCTCCGCCCGGCACCGTCTCCCTGAAGGAATCACACAACTGAAAAGGGAGATCGACAGCCTCCGTGGCGCTGCAAACACGAGGGTCCAAGCGCGATGCCGTCAGAAGGAAAATCTCAGTGAGCCTCGCGTTGGCTATGGCGAATGCCGCCGAATCTTGGTTTTCCACCGCGGCTCCAACGTCACTGTCAATGGCTACCAGTTCAGTTAGCGCCTGGACCATGATCTGGTGGTCCTCTTGGAACCGGGCGGGTGGGATCATCTCTTCGATCGATCGCAGCGCGCCTACGAAGGCCGTGCCGGCCCCAGCGTCGTGGAGGGCTTCGAATAATCTGGATTTCATCGAATAAACCTGACCGAACACCGCTCGAAAACCCTCGGATTTATCGTGGAAATTTCGCCAACCGCTCCTGACCTGTTCGATATATTCCACCTCTTCCGCCGTGAGCGCCTCCGCTCCAGCGGCGATGGGAGTCGCCGTTGCCGGGACCGGCGTAAGGGTCGGCGCAGTGGTTGCGGTTGGCTTGGGGGTGGCGGTGGCCGATCCACCGCAAGCAACGGCGGCCAGCACGGCCACCACCAACGCCAAGAAGAGCCATCTATGATTCGATTTCGCCAACGTGATTCGGTTCCCTCTATACATATTTCCATTCCTTCCAACCGCAGCTTAAGGCGGTCGATCGTCAATCGACACATTTGATGCCAGAGATGCGAATTTCGATTCCCTCCGAAGGTATCGACGTTCCCATTCACCCTGCAACGAATAAAGTACAATTGGTAATCTCGGTGGCTGGTTCCCCCAGGAGGAGCTTGATCATGCCCTTAGGATTGGGGCGGCGCTCCGGCGTTGCCGTAGTTGAGATCCACGGAATAATCGGTAATCAGGTCAGAATCCCGGCCTACTCGCGAATATTCGAGGCCGTGGCCGGCAATAAGCGCATCCGGGCTCTGTTGTTGGACATCGATTCTCCGGGAGGATCGGCCACCGGTTCCGAGGTCCTTTACCGGGGCATCCAACGGGTCGCCGAGGAGAAGCCGGTCTACGCCTACGTGCGCGGGATGGGGGCCTCGGGCGGTTACTACCTGGCCTGCGCCGCCAGCAGGGTCTACGCCCTGCCCACCGCGTTGGTCGGGTCCATCGGCGTGATCTATCTCCGCCCCGTATTGGAGCAACTGCTGTCCAAGGTGGGAGTGGAATTCTCGGTGTACAAGAGCGGCGAATTCAAGGACATGACCGGCTTCTGGCGCAGTCCCACCGACCGGGAGTCGGAGAAGTTCCAGGAACTGATCAACGAGATCTTCGACAACTTCGTGGCCGTGGTGGCCAGCGGACGTTCCCTGGAGGAAACGGCGGTCCGGGAGATCGCCACAGGCGAAGTCATGACCGCCCGGCGAGGCGTTGCCCTGGGGCTGGTTGACGAGATCGGCGACTTCAAAGACGCGCTGGAGGCCGTTGCCGAAGCCGGTAATTGCCGGCCCGTGCCCCGGTGGATACGCCCCGGACGCAGCCTATCCCAGCGGCTGTTGGGCCGTTCCGGCGCCGGGCAGCACACCGGGGGGCAAGCGCTGATCGAGGGTCTGCAAAGGCTGATGGCCGGGGGAATCTACTACTTGGAGCCAGGGTATCTCGCGGGTGGCTACCCAGATGCGCCCAATTAATTAACTTTGCAGATTCGATGGGGGAATATGGGGACCTGGACCCCAAGCCGGGCGATATCCTGGGGGATAGTCCTGTTGGCGCTTACTGCGGTCTTGGCCGCCTGCGGAAGCGGTGACGACGCGAATTCTCCTGCTGGGGCCGATGCCCCGGTGTCTGAGGTTTCCATCTTCGAAGCGTTGCTGAGCGTGATTCCCGACACGCCGGACACCCGCAAGTCCGTCATGATTAACGATTACGCGACGGTCCGGGAGATATTCGGGGTGCCACTGCCCGGCCCGGAGGCCGGGGAGGAAGCTCTTGGGGAATATATCATCGGGATCCTAGGGCCGGAGAATATGAGCCATCTGACCCAAGGTCCTTTCATCACGGGTATGAGCGGCCGGGCCATGGGGAATTCCAGGAGGGAGTACCTCGCCTTCGACGCCAGAAACGTGGACCAAAGCGTGGAAGCCGGGATTGTTCCCAGCAAATTGGAGGTTGCTTGGGGGCGTTTCGACCCCGCCGCGACCGCCGAAGCGCTGGCGTCTTGCCCGGAATGCCCGCCGCCGGACATGGAATCCCACAACGGTGTCCCGTTCTACTCATGGGGCGGGGACCATCAGGGATCGCTCTACGGACGTGATGGACCGCCCGCTTTCGATCGGTTGGGCCGGGGCGGCCGCATCGCAGTCTCCAGCGAGTACGTATACCGGACAGTGGAGACGCCGGGCATGAAGGGGTTGATTGATTCCGGCAGCGGAGACGGGCGGTCCCTGGCGGACGTGGAAGAATTTCGACTTTTGGCCCAAGCCATGTCCGGCCTGGGCGCTTACGCGGCGTTCTTCACTGACCAGACCCACAAGGTCAGCACGGATCCGGCCGATACACCTGTCATGGCGCCGGATTTCCAGGAGAAGCTGATTGGCGAGATCGGGAAATCTTCGTTGCTGCTGCCCTACCTGGCGTTCGCCACCGGAGTGGGCCGGGACGGCGCCGGTCGATACTGGGCAATGGCCCTGGTGCACGGCGACGCGGAATCAGCGGAAGAGAACGGACGGCGGTTGGAGAAACGCATCTCGGAAAACCCAGAATTACAAGCCTGGTTGGACGGCTTGGAAGAGTACACGCACCAAGTAGAGGGACGTGTCCTGTCTGCGATGATACGGGGAGACGGTCCGGCTGCCAGATGGAAGTCGATATCAGTTGTTATCACTCCCCTGATTCCCCACGAGTAGGAAGAAGGTTAGCCCACCAACCCCTTGGCCTCCTGCCAGAGTTCTTCTTTCTGCGCCAGGGGGAGGGCGGTGAAGTCCAGACCCCGCTCGGCAGCGAGATGTTCCATGCTGAGATAGCGCCGTCCGAAACGCTGGTTGGCCTGGCGCAGCACATCCTCGGCGTGCGCTCCGGCCCAGCGGGTCAGATTGACCATGGAGAACAGCAGGTCGCCCAACTCGTGGGCCTTTTCCTCCGGGGTGGCGGCCGCCTTGAACTCGGCCACCTCCTCCACGATCTTATCCAGCACGCCCGAGACGTCGTCCCACTCGAAGCCCGCCTGGCCCACCCGGTCCTGCATCAATTGGGCGTAGGCCAGGGCCGGGAGGCCGTTGGGAATCCCCTCAACGGGGGATTTGCTTTCCCCCTTGGCCTTCCGTTCCTCGGCTTTGATCTGTTCCCAGTTGCGCTCCACCTCCCGGGCGTCCTCGGCGTGCCCGCCGGCGAAGACGTGGGGGTGGCGGCGGACCAGCTTGCCGTTGATCTTGCGCAGCACGTCTTCAAGCTGAAACTCGCCCGCCTCCCGGGCGATGTCGGCGTGGAAAGCGACCTGCACGATCAGGTCGCCCAGTTCCTCGGATAGGGTCGTGGGGTCGCCGGTTTCGATGGCCTCGATGACCTCGTAGGACTCCTCCAACAGATTGCGTTTCAGGGAGTCGTGGGTCTGCTCCCGGTCCCACGGACACCCACCTGGAGCGCGCAGGCGGGCCACGATGTCCACCAGAGTCTGAAACGTGCCCAGTTCTTCGTCGGAAAATGGGTCGCCAGAGGATGAATCGTGTTGGGGCGAACCCTCTTTCGATGAGACGGAATCGTGTTGGGATGAATCCTCTTCCGGCGGCATGGGCGAATTATAGTTTGGCGGCCGGTTGCTTCACAAGCTGGCCGGTGCTAAGTTAGATTGGAGCGCCAGGCGCATTCCCCTTGCTACTCGGGCCTGGTGAAGTCATCCGCAACGGAGAATACATGGGCCGAATGGGCCGGGTCCTCTGGGCGCTTTTCATCATCGCCGTGCCGCTGTTCCTGATCACCGGCAGCGTTGCCTGGGCGTTCAACAGCCCCGGCCTGTACAATGACGGATTCGAGAAGTATTCCATCTCACGCATCTCCGGCATCACCGATAGCGACCTGCGCCAGGTGGGCGCCGACCTGCGCGGTTACATCAACTCAGGCGACGAGCCGCTCCACGTGCGCACCAGGATATTCGGGAAGGAACAAGACCTGTTCAACGACCGGGAAGTGGCCCACATGAAGGACGTGAAGCGGCTGGTCTGGGGCGTCTATATCCTGGCCCTGGCCTCGGCGGTCTATCTGGCGGCCATGGCCGTGGCTGGATTCGCCACGCAACGGGGCC
>JACZXN010000126.1 GCA_022571575.1 Chloroflexota bacterium
CAAGGTTAGCTTCGACGCCGACATGTTGGTGGATAACCTGGCCGCCCTGTCCAGTGCTATAATCAGGGACAAGCCTGACGGCATCAAGGGGACCTTCTACCGGTCGGCCTATCTTACATCCACGATGGGCCCCAGCGTCCCGCTGGACATTGCGGCCCTGCAGGCTCTGGAAGCGCCGGAATAACCCGGCTTCACAATCCCGGTTTTACAATCTAACGATCGACACGCCAGAGACCGCGGGTCCCCTTTGGGGGCTAAATGCGCAAGCCGCCCGCCCAGGCGCGACAAACAGTGATTCGGAGTAACCGATTCCCTGCGCCGCGTCTTTGGCGCAGGGTTTTTTCATTTGCCAGGAATCTTTTTTGGAGGAATAATTTGCCAACCCAGCAAAAAATAGACCGGGTCCAAGACATCAAGGACCGGCTGGAGCGCAGCAGCATCGTGATGACCACCAGCTTTTCGGGGATCTCGGTGAACGAGATGGTCGCGTTGCGCCGCGCCATGCGGGGCGGCGGTGTGGATTTCACCATCGTCAAGAATACCCTGCTCTCGCTGGCCGCCGATGAAGCCCAAAAATCCCGGTTAAAAGAGATTGTCCAGGGTCCGACCGCCATCGCCCTCGGCTATGACGACCCCGTGGATGCCGCCAGGGTGGTGGCCGATTACATCCGGACCAGCCGGTCCGCTCTGGCCATCATTGGGGCCGTCATGGGCGACGGGTCCATGATGTCCGCCGAGGAAGTGACCAGGATGGCCTCGCTGCCGCCTAAAGCACAACTGCTGGCCATGCTACTGGCTCAGTTCCAGTCGCCCATCGCCCGTCTACTCACCGTCCTGAATGGCCCGTTGCAGGGCCTGGACAACGTGCTGCAGGCCCGGGTGCGCCAGATGGAGGAAGAGGGGCCGGCCCCAACACCGGCGCCGGAGACCGCGTCCGAACCCCAAGCATCCGCTGAACCCCAAGCAACCGGGGAGGCGGAAGAGTCCCCGGTGGCCGAGGCCCCGGCGGATGAGGACTCCCCAGCCGAAGCTGGAGAAGCGCCCGTGCCAGAGTCCGCCGCCGAAGAGGCGCCTGCGGATGAGGCGGAGGTCGAGCCAGAACCCGAACCGGAAGCCGCCGATGGGGAGGCCGACTCGGAATAACCCCACCGGTGAATCGGTCCGGTAAGTCATTCACGAATACCGTAAAGAGACCTGATCAATCCTGATAGGAAGAGAGGAGACATTTTGAGCAAGGACGAGATTTTAGAAGCGATCAAACAGATGAACGTGCTTGAGTTGTCCGACATGGTGAAAGCCCTGGAAGACGAGTTCGGCATCAGCGCCGCGGCCCCAGTGGCCGTCGCCGCCGCGCCCGGCGCCGGCGGAGCCTCAGCCGATGGTGGCGGAGCGGCAGTGGCCGAGGAACAGTCTGAGTTTGAAGTCAATCTCAAGGAGATTGGCCCCAACAAGATCAGCGTCATCAAGGCCGTGCGTGAAGTGACTTCCCTCGGCCTGCGCGAGGCCAAAGAGTTGGTGGAATCCGCCCCCACCGCCGTCAAGGAAGGCATAGCCAAAGAAGAAGCCAACAATATCAAGGCCAAGCTGGAAGAGGCCGGGGCCGCGGTCGAGGTCAAGTAGCCGCCCTCCCAGCATCGCCGGTATCGCCAAGAGGGCTAGGAGGGCCAATTGGGCCGCAAAGACCGGGAGCGCTTCCAGCGTTTGAAGGAAGGAAATCCCGATTACGCAGGATACCGCGGGCTCAACACCGTGATCACCCGGGCGCCGTCTCCCACCACGGAGACGGTGGTCTGTTCGTCGTGCCACCGCAAGCGCAACGTGGCCAGCGACAACCTCCCGGAGGACCGCAGCACCTACGTGTGTCTCCGCTGCCAGGATGACAGCGCCGGGTCAGCCCCTTGAGTCTTACCCTGACCCTCAACTAACCGAACTCTTGGCAGGAATGTAAAAAGGCCTCTCCCACGGGAGAGGCTTTCTTTTCAAGAATATTTAAGATTATTTCTAACGGAAGGGCGGCAACTGGCCGTCCAGAAACTCGTAGGCCCGGTTGAACTGGCTCTCTCCACCGTAACCGTCCTGCTCGGGCTCGGACAGTACGACGAAATCAGGCTGCAATCCTGATCTGCCCAGGAGTTTACCCGAAGGGGTGTACCAACGGGACACCGGCAGGTACATGGCCGATCCGTCGCTTAGCTCCACAAAATCGTAGGTCGAGGCGTCGCCGAAGGTCGGCATTCCAAACAAGGTCGCCCTCCCGGAGTCCTGCAACGCTCCGGCCAGGGTCTCTGCTTCGCGGACCGTCTCCTCGTTGACCAACACCGCTATCAGCAGGTCGTCCAGGTCCAGACGGTTCTCATTGGGATCGATGGTCGCTTCGGTGCGCTTGCCGTCGCGGCCTTCAAAATATCCGAACACGCTTCCGTCGGGCATGAATTGCCCGGCAGCCTCTCTGGCCGCATCCGCCGATCCGCCGGGATTGGCCCTTAGGTCCACGATCAGGGCCAGCAGGTCGAACCGGTTCAGGGATTCCAGGGCGGATAGCACCTGCTCGCCGGTATTTTCGCGGAAACGTGAGATGCGTATGTACCCGACGCCGCCTGGAATCAGCTGACTGCCCACCGACTGCAGTTCGATGGGGCCCCGGAACACCTCTATCTCCAGGGGCTCAGGCTCCCCCGCCCGCATGAGCTCCAGGGCGACTTTGGTCCCCTCGGGCCCCGCCACCTTGCCAACCACTTCCTGGACCCCCTGTCCCACCACCGATTCGCCTCCCACCGCCACCAGAACATCGCCAGCTTCGATGCCGGCGCTCTCGGCGGGTGTACCGGAGAACGGGAACAGCATGATTCGGCCGTCCTGGGAGACCACCCTGGCCCCGATGCCCAGGTAACTGCCCTCGATGCGGCTCTCCAGGTTCTCCTTGGCCAGGGGATATTGACTGGCGGTCAGGAATACCGCAGACGAGCTACCCAGGCCCTCCAACATCCCCGCGATGGCCGCTTCGGCGACGATGGATGAACCAAAGTCCGGGTTTGCCGCCTGATGCATGGCCACCGCCCGCCACAGATCGACCAACTCGCCGGGAACTTGGGACGGCGGTTGGCCGCGCATCCGGCCGACCTCGGTCAGGAAGGGATAGGGAGCGATGTCCATCAGGTCCAATACCATGCGCATGGCCCCGGACACCACGGAATCGGCGTCCAGGGAATCGGAACCGGCGTAGCTCTGGCTTATCTGCTCCCAGGCTTCCCACACCAGCGCCAGGCCGTCGGACGGTTCTTCGGCATCCGACGCCACCGGGGACGAGGAACAGGCCAGCAGGGCCGAGATGACCACGAGGGCGGCGATGATGGCAATGGCACGGGGAAAGGCGTGGCGGAAGGTAGGCAGTCTTTGAAGCATATCTCGATGGAGCCCGGTACCGGCGATTATTGGACCGCCGCGGCCGCCGGTTCATTGTATCAGATACGATCGCCGCAGCCGGGGCGCCGCCATTGCCAGCAACCTTTGGGCCTAGTAAACTGAGCGGAAATCGTCCTGGCTGCGGCACCTGTACCAAATTGCGGGCCGCCAATGCCCCAGTGGTTAAGGAGTCGACATCATGATCAAAGTCACAGTCCTATACCCCAACGAGGAAGGCAAACAGTTCGACCACGGCTACTTTTCTACCACCCATCTTGCTTTAGTCCAGAAACTGTTGACCCCCATGGGCCTGATCAAAGGCGAGATGGAGAAGGGCATATCGGGCACCGACCCCAATGAACCCGCTCCATTCGTGGGGATCGCGCACCTCTCCTTCAACACCACCGAAGAGGTCCACGAGGCGTTTAAGGCCCATGGCGGCGCAATCATGGGAGACATCTCGAACTACACCGACATCAAACCCCAGTTCCAGATCAGCGAGACCATATCATAGGCGCCACGGGTCACGGGTGATTCAGGGCGGCCCAAATAATGGGCCGCCCTTTTGATTTGAGGAGTGTCATGGCGCAGAACGAGATTGACGCGGCATTCCAGCAGTTGTCCCAAAGGCTGATCAAAGAGCATTGGGACTTCTATCCCACCGCCGGGTCGCGCATCGGGCGGCACGAATACGACGGCCGCCTGCCCGACCTCTCGCCTTCCCAGAACGCCCGCCGTGAGGGAGAGTTGCGCCGCGGACTGGCCGAGCTACGTGAATTGGACGCCAACGCCCTGGACGAGTCCGGCCGGATGAGCTACCGGATGATGGAGTTGTTCTTGCGCCGGGAGCTGTTCATCTTCAACGACCTCAAGCCCCTGGAAAACAACCCGATGCGCCACACCGGATACCTGAACGTGAGCGGCTACATCCGCCGCGATTACGCACCTCTCGAAGACCGGCTGCGCTCAGCCGCCTCCGCCCTGCGGCAGGCGCCCGAGTTCCTGGAGGTGTTGGACCGGGCGCTGGCCGGCGACCTGTCTTCCCATGTCGTGGAGATGAGCGTGGAGAGCTATTCGGGCATGGCCCGGTTCTACCGCGTGGACCTGGCCCAAGCTGCCCAGGACGTGAAAGACCCGGAAATCGTGAAGGAATTCGATGCGGCCAGGGAGCAGGCCGCCGCCGCCCTTGACCGCTTCGTTGACCGCCTCAAACCCCGGGGCGGGCACGGGCCCGAAGGGTTCGCCATCGGTCCGGAGCTATATTCGGCTATGCTGGCCACCGGCGAGGGCCTGGAAGCCCCTCTGAGCCGGATCGCGGCCATCGGACAGGCCAATCTGGAAGACAACCTGGCCCGCATCAAAGAGGTGGCCCAGGGCATCTCGCCGGGCCGCCCGGTCCCAGAGATAGTCGAAGAGATCGGGCGCAACCACCCCCAACCCCAGGACCTGATCCCCGAGACACGGGACATGCTGGAGGACATCCGCCAGTCGCTCATCGACTTCGACGTGATCAGCGTGCCCTCCGAGGACCGTTGCCAGGTCATCGAGACTCCCACCTACATGCGCTACGCCTTCGCCGCCATGGACAGCGCCGGGGCCCTGGAGACCATGGCCACCGAGTCCTTCTACTACGTGACACCCGTGGAGGAGGACTGGACCGCCCAACAGCAGGAGGAATGGCTCTCCAACTTCAACTACGACACGCTGAAGATCATCTCCATCCACGAGGTCTACCCCGGCCATTTCGTGCACCACCTGCACAACCGCTACGGGCGGGAACTGCCCCTGGTCAACCGGGTTGCAACCTCCTACTCCTTCACCGAGGGCTGGGCCCATTACACCGAGCAGATGATGCTGGAAACGAGGTACGGGGAAGGACAGCCGAGACTGTTGTTGACCCAGCTACTGGAGGCGCTGGTCCGCAACTGCCGCTATCTGTGCTCCCTCCGGATGCACACGGAAGGGATGACGCTGGAGGACGCCACCCGGTTCTTCATGGACAACGCTTACATGGCCGAACTGCCAGCCCGAAGGGAGGCCCTGCGGGGGACATTCGACCCCGGATACCTCAACTACACCCTGGGAAAGTTGATGATTCTCAAGCTGCGGGAAGACTACCGGAGGGAACAGGGGAGCGAATATAGCCTAAAGAAGTTCCACGACCGTCTGCTTTCCTTTGGTGGCCCGGCTTTACCACTGCTTAGACCCGCCCTGCTCAAGAACCCAGGCGATTCAGCGCTTTAGACGCTCGTGGTCTTAGGCTTGGGTACGGCCTAGGTGCGGAAAGTGATCTTCCGGAATGCCTCGACGAACTCCACTCCAGAGCCGCCGACTTCTAGCTGGGCACGTTCCTTGATGAAATCTTCGATCTCTTTCCCGGTCCGGCCGTCCATCTGACTCTTGTGGGCGGCCACCGCCTTCAACTTGGCGTCCATGGACTCCGATATATCGATGGTGGTGT
>JACZXN010000127.1 GCA_022571575.1 Chloroflexota bacterium
GGCGTGGACGGGGTGTGCCAGCGGGTCCGCTACCTGATCAAGCAGGGGGCCGACTTCATCAAGATCGCCGCCTCGGGCGGCAGCACCACGACCAGCGACCCCTACCGGGCTTCTTACTCGGTCGCGGAGTTGACCGCCATCGTGGACGAGGCCCACAACCGGGGCCGCTCCGTTCTGGCCCACTGCCGCTGCACCGACGCCATCAACTCCGCCCTGGACGCCGGGGTCGACGCCATCCTGCATTGCTCCTTCTACGACCGCGACGGCAGCTACCGGTTCGACCAGAAGACCGCCGACCGGCTGGCGGCCTCCGAGACGTGGCTCAACCCCACCATGAACCTGGGCCGGGCCAACCGGGTAAGGCTGACCAAGATCAGGGAAGAGCGCCCCCTCACACCCGATGAACAGACCAGATTGGAGCGCTCCACGGTTTCCGGGGAGCACTCCATGGAGCAGTTCGGCAGGTTGATCAAGGCCGGTGTGAAGCTGGTCGGCGGCTCCGACTGCGGCTGGAGCCATTACCCCTTCGGCGACTTCCAGGGCGAGGTGCTGGCCCTCCACGCCGCCGGGCTATCGCCCCTGGAGGCCATCTACGCGGGCACCCGCAGTCCGGCGGAGGCCCTGGGCATCCAGGACGCCACCGGCACCGTGGCGCCGGGTAAGGAAGCCGACCTGCTGGTGGTGAACGGCGACCCAAGCCAGGACCTGGAATGTCTGCGGGACGTGGCCGCCGTCTTCAAGGGCGGGGCCAGAGTCCCCACCGCCCAGGAGCGGGCTGGGCGCCGGCCAGACGTAGATTAGTGGACTTACCCCAGGGTGGATTGTACTATTATGTCCGGCAAATTCGCCCACCTCAGGTGGACCAGCAGCAGGAGGGAATCTTGAAGAAAGTAACTATGAGCAGTGTGGCCAAGACCAAGGCCGAGATGACCGGTGGTCTGATGACCGGCACCCAGGTCTGGCGGCAGGCCATCTTGGACCCCGACGACAGCAACAATTTCAACTTCGCCATCGTCGCCTTCGACGCCGGGTCGAGGAACAAGTTCCACAAGCATTCCGGCGACCAGATCCTGATCATCACCGAGGGCACCGGTATCGTTGCCAACGACAATGAGTCCCTGACCGTCACCGAGGGCGACGTGGTCCTCATCCCCGCCGGCGAGAACCACTGGCACGGCGCACCCGACGCCACCTCCATGGCCCACATCACCGTCACCGTGAAGGGCAGCCAAACCGAACAGACCGAAGCCTAGGGCCCCTTCGGCCAGGCAGAATAAAAAAGAGTCCCGGAGACGATCAACATCTCCGGGACTCTTTTATTTTGCGGCGCTCTGGAATGAACTGGTCTTCCATTTACCATCATAAGACTCGTGACCATCACCAGACCCGCCTTTGCGTCGTTCCGGCGCAGGCCGGAATCCAGGAGCGGCGGCCCTGGAATGTTTTCTGGAGATTGGCTGAACCGGCACAGGGCGGGTTTGAAACCCGCCCCTACGCCGACGCTACGCGTATTTTGTCCGTCGATTGCCTTCGACAAAAATCGTCGCGTTACGTAGGTGCGGGTCTGTGACCCGCCCTGGTCCATATCAGACAACGCCATCGACGGAATGGTGGGCCATCCTGCAACTCAGGGAGGGATGTTACAAAAACACCCGTTGGCCCGACGGCTGTCATTCCGGCGGAGGCCGGATTCCAACCACCCCCGATCTTCCCACCAACCATGCGTTTGAAGGGTCGCCGCTCTGAGTTCCGGCCTGCACCGGAACGATGGTGTTGGCGCCGCACGACGCTTCGGTTAGGAGTTGCCTTTTTGACAGGGAAGGGCTGGTTTGAAACCAGCCCCTACACTCATCGATCATGCTGCTGCCGGCTCAGTCGCCGGTGGCTTCGGCCGTAGACTCGGCGATGAGACGTATGGTCTCCGCGAGGCCCCTTTCTTTGTCCCTGCTCTCCGGGTTCTCATCGCCCAACGGGGTCTCGCCGATCATGCGGTAGATGTCGGCCACGCCCTTGAAGATGTTGGGAGTCAGGCCCAGGTCCCGGAAGGTCGCCTCGATCTGCTCCATCTCGCTGATCCAGCGCCGGGACTTGGCCGGCATTCCGGGGATCCAGCCCTCCATGCGCTGGACCACCGCCGGCTGGCTGCCGGTGAATTCGGCCATCAACTCCTGGGTCAGGCCCATTTTCTCGGCTGCGATCAAGAGTTCTGACTGCAGGGCGGTGGTGCCCTTGGTCATGGCCGCGTAGCACATCTTGATGCCCGACGCCCGGCCCAATTGGGGACCCAGGTTGCGCACGTCCAGCCCAAAATCCCGGAGCTGCTCGAACTCGGCCGCATTTTCGCCTGAGACGTAGACCCGGGGACTGGAGCCGTCACGGGGCGGCCCGCCGATTATGGAAGCATCGACGTACCGGGCCCCGGCCTCGCTCAAGACTCCCTCCATCTTCCGGCTCAACTCGGGAGCGATGGCGTTGCATTCGGCGAACAGCAGGTCCGTTCCGGTGGCCTTCACCGCGTCGGCAATCTTCTCGCAGAGTCCGGGCACGGCCTCCGAGACGGTGACCGACATCAAAACGTCGGACTGTTCGACCAGCTCGCTCAGGCTGGGCACGTCGATGATTCCAGCCTGCTGGGAAAGCTCCCGCGTCCGGTTGCTGCGGCCCGCCAGGCAGGTGAGGACCCGCAGTTCGTTCTCTCTGAGAAGGCGCCCGATGGCATGCCCCATGTCTCCGGGGCTAAGAATGGCTACAGTTTCGATGGACAATACAAACTCCCTTCACTATCACCTATCAGTATATTCCCGTTTGCGTTGTATCTGCTAATCGGGCCCTTCCGGGCGGGCTAGCCCAATCTTACCGGTTGAACGTTCTGCGGCGGGTTGGGCACCCGGCGCGGCCTTAGATTGGTGTAGGCCATGACCAGGGCGAACACCGCGGCCTCGACCAAGACCACGCTGGCCCCCGACGATACGTCGATGAAATAGCTGATGTAGATGCCCACGAACCCGCAGGCGGCGCCCAGGCCGGTGGAGAGCAGCAGCACCGTCTGGAAGCGGTCGCTCACCATCCGCGCGGCGACGGGCGGTATCACCGTGGCCCCGGCGATGAGCAGCACTCCCAATACCTGCATGGAGACCACGATGGTCGCCGCCAGCACCAGGGAGAACAGTGTCTCCACCCAACCGGTGGGCACCCCGTAGAACTGGGCCACCTCGCCGTCGAAGGTGGCGAACAAGAAATACTTGTAGGCCACGAACAGCACGGCCACGGCCGCCAGCGTGACCACGACGATGGCCGCCAGGTCCCCCATGCTCACCCCCAGGATGTTGCCGAAGAGGGCGGCCTCGAAGTCGCGGGTAAAGGACTTGTAGCGGCTGATGAGCACGATGCCCAGGGCGAAACTGGCGGTGGTTATCACGCCGATGGCGGCGTCGGACGCTATCTTCTTCTTCTTGGCGGTGAGGGTGATCAACTGGGCGCAGAAGAAACCCCAAACGGTCGCGCCCACCAGGAAGTTGATCGACAGGACGAAGCTGACCACCGCCCCGCCCAGTATGGCGTGGGACAGGCCGTGTCCGATGTAGGCCATCCGTTTGAGCACGATGTACACGCCGATCATGCCGCACAGTCCACCGACCAGCGTGGCCGCGATCAGACCGCGCACGAAGAACTGGTAGTCAAAGGGCTCAAACATGGCTGATCTTTCCATCTGGACCGGCCTGGGGTTCACCGGCGTGGCCGGCCTCGTCTTCCGGATCGGCCCGGGGTTCACCAACGTGGCTGGCCTCGTCTTCCGAATTGCCGCCGGGTTCGTGGACATGGACCGGCGGCATCGTCTTCTTCCCGTTGCTGACGTAAGAATGCGGGCTCTCCGCCACGATGGTCATGCCCTCGTAGTGGATCACCGGCATCTCCGCGCCGTAGGTCAGTTTCAAGATCTCGGTGGTTATCACCTCCGACGGCGGCCCCTCGGCCAATATCCGCCCCGCCAGACACACGATCCAGGGGAGGTGCACGGCCACGGCGTTTATCTCATGGGTGGTGATGATGATGGTCACACCCTCGTGGTTAAGGTCGTGGAGCAGGTGCATCACATCGTCCCGGGTCTTGATGTCCACCCCCGAGGTCGGCTCGTCCAACAGCAGCAGTTTCGGGCTGCTGACCAGGGCCCGGGCCAGAAACACCCGCTGCTGCTGCCCGCCGGACAGCTCCCGGATGTGCCGGCCCGCCAGCTCCAGGATGCCCAACCGGTCCATCATCTCCGCGGCCAGTTCCTTCTCCTCTTTGCGGTACCAGGGAAAGAGCCGGTTCTCCATGGTGCGCCCCATCATCACCACTTCCCGGGCGGTGACGGGGAAGTTCCAGTCGATGGTCTCCAATTGGGGCACGTAGCCAACCCGGGGCCGCTTTTTCGTGATGGGCACGCCGTTGACTAAAACCTCGCCCTCATAGATGTCCACCGCCCCCAGGATGGTGCGCAGGAGGGTGGTCTTACCCGACCCGCTGGGGCCCAGAAGCCCCACGAAGTCGCCCGGCATTATACGCAGGCTAAGGTCGGTCAGGACCCTCTGCTTCTCGTAGCCGCAGGTGACGGCATTGATCTCCACTATGGGCTCTCCGGGCCCTGGCTGATGGGGCAGGGGATGTAGCATGGTCTTTTTTAACTGGTCCTTTAGCGGACTCGCCGGTCCGCCCGTTTGGATGCTTCCTGTTTGGATGCTTAAGGTGGCTAATGGTGGTGGTGCGGGTCCGCATCCGGCATGCCGGGCAACGGCTCCGGCCGGTGGTCCGAATGGCCTTCATGTTGTCCGTGATGGCCCCCGTGGTCTTCCCCGTGGTCTTCCCCGTGGTCTTCATGATGGCCGGTGTGCCCTGCTCCGCCGGCGGCCCCCAGCAACTGGGTGGACACCAACTGGGAATACAGTCCCTGTCGCGCCAACAGTTCGTGGTGGCTCCCCTGTTCCACCGCGTGGCCGTTGTCCAACACGACTATCCGGTCCGCGTCCCTGATGGTGGACAGCCGGTGGGCGATCACCACCGTGGTCCGGCCTTCCATCAAAGCATCCAGGGCCTGTCTCACCTGGCGTTCGTTGACCGCGTCCAGGTGAGAAGTGGCCTCGTCCAGGATCAACACCGGGGCGTTCTTCAACAGTGCCCGGGCGATGGCGATGCGTTGGCGCTGGCCGCCGGAGAGCTGCATGCCCCGCTCGCCGACCCTGGTGTCGTAGCCGTCGGGGAAGGCGGAGATGAACTCGTGGGCATTGGCCTGGCGGGCCGCCTCCTCGATCTCGCCGTCCGAGGCGTCGATCTTGCCCAGACGCAGGTTGTCCCGGATGCTGGCGTTGAAGAGAAAGGTGTCTTGGGACACCAGAGCGATATGTCGGCGCAAGTCTTCCAGTTCGAAGTCCCGAAGGTCGTGGCCGCTCAGCCGTACGTGACCTTCTGACGGGTCCCAGAACCGCATGACCAGATTGGCGCAGGTGGTTTTCCCGGCGCCGGACCGGCCGACCAACGCCACGGTCTGACCGGTCTCAACGTCGAAACTCACTCCGTGCAGGGCCTGGGCCTCGCCGGCGCCGTAGGAGAACCCAACGTGGTCGAAACTGATGGCGGGCGCGCTGCCCGAGCCGTTCTGCCCGTTCTCTCCGGCATGATGAGAGTGAACGCCGGGGCCGTCCAACACCGGCACCGGCTCGTCATGCACCACGAACAGACGCCGGGCCGCGGCCAGGGTCTCCATCAATTGCTTGATGGTCCGGGCGATGTCCGAGATTGGGGCGAAGGCCGCCCCCGAGAGGATGACCGATCGGATCAACTGGGGCCGCGAGAT
>JACZXN010000128.1 GCA_022571575.1 Chloroflexota bacterium
GATGGCGTTGTCGGCGTACTCAATGGTGGAGGTGTATTTCTCGGGGGCGGCCTTGAGGATGTCGGCGCCCTTCAGAGCGTCGCGGCCGGTCTGCCCCAGGTAGTCCATGGTGGCGCCGGTGCCGATGGCCGGGGCGTACATCCGGGCGAAGCGGTCAAGGAGCTTCATCCGCTCCTCCTCGCCGGTGATGCCCGGCACGTTGGACATGACGCCGTAGGATTCCAGGTTGGATACGGAGGTAACGGGCACGCCCCGCAGCGCCAGCGCCCGGGGAAGGCCCTGCCCGAAATTGACGCCCTTGAGTACGTTTTCGCCCTGAGGGTCCAGGTCGCGGATGACCTTGGCCACCCAGCCCTCGGTGCCCACGACGTCCGGTTCGCAGGTATGCCAGATATCCATGGCCCGGAAGTGGGACCTGGGCGAGTTTTCGAAGCCGATGCCGTGGATGATGGCGACCTTGCCGTCGTCGTACATCTTCTTAAAGGGCCCCATATTGGGGTTGAAGGCCAGCTCGTTGTCGATGGGCAGCACCTTGTCCTGCGGGATGCCCACCTTGGGGCGGTTGTCGTGATAATGGCCGTTGGTGTAGGGGATTATCGTGTTTAGATAATCGTTGGCTCCGGTGAGTTGCAGTATCACCAGCACCGGGTCTTTCTTATTTGCCGTCATGTCCGCACCTCTTCCTGATTGATAAGGAACCGGGTAGTCATGCTTCGATCTAGGTTAGGCGAATTGGAAATCTCTGGACGCGCCGATCAGGGCCAGCATCACTCCGATCTTCTGATCGGACCGTTCGCACTCTTCGGGCGTGTCCCAACTCAGGCCGCCGCCTTCGGCCGCCTGGTCCAAGAGTTCGGCACGGGTGGACTCGCTGAATTCCAACGGACCCACCAGGTCCAGGCAGGCATCGACGAACTCTTCGGGGGACGAGACGCCACGTTGGCGAAGCCCGTCAATGATGGCGCGCACGCCGGGCAGGGTGGTGTCGCCCAAGAGGCCGGCGGCGAAATTGACCCGGCGCACCAGGGCGCCGCCGTCGATCCATTCACCACCGGTGTGCCAGCTTTCCACGCTGGGCGGGTTGAGCAGTTCCTGGCCCTGCCAGTTGCACTCCATGGCCAGCATGTTGAAACCGGGCCGCGGTCCCTGATAATTACCTACCAAGCGCACGGTGCTGACCACCAGCTCGGCCGGGCTTTTCACCCGGGCGAAACGGGCGTTCTTGAAGAAGTCGGAGTTGAACAGCAACCGCAGCATCGACCGCAGGTTGCCGTCTGACTCGTCATAGGCCGCCACCAGTTGGTCTACGGCGTCGGGGTCATTGGGCGGGTTGATGTTCCAACTGGGCACCTGAGGTTCGTCGGCCACGAAGAAGTTGTACAGGTGCCGGGCCAGGAATTGGGCGGTGGCCGGCTGCTTGACCACGATGTCGATGATGTCTTCACCGTTGAAACGGCCGGTCTGGCCCAGGAAGGTTTTCTCGCCGTCGTCGTGGTCCTCGGGCCGGTACTCGAAGTTCCAGTAGAAGCGGCCCAGGGGGTTGCGGGGTATCTTCGGCTCGATGGTCCAGCCGGTGAAGGCCCGGGAGGCATCTTTGATGTCGTCTTCGGAGTAGTTGCCGACGCCCATGGAGAAGAGCTCCAGCAACTCCCGGCCCCAGTTCTCGTTGATGGCCCCGTTGTGGTTGCCGTTGTTGTCCAGCCACCAGATCATGGCCGGGTTCTTGGCCAACTCCACCAACAGGTCGCGGAAGCTGCCCAGGGCCTGACGCCGGAACATGGCGATCTGCTGGGTGATCTCCGGGGGATTGTCCACCTTGGAATTGCCGGTGGCGAACAGCTGGTGCCAGAAGAGGGCCAGTTTCTCTTCCAGGGGGCGCTGGGTGTTGACCATGCGGTACACCCACTCGGCCTGGTTTATCGGCGGGCCCAAAGCGCCTTCGTAACCCGGCAGGAAGCGGAACAGGATATCGTCGTCGATGGCCGGTTGGTCTTCGGGGTGAAGCAACTCCTCCACCGTGGCCTCGTAGCCTTTGGCCGCCCTGGCCTCCAACTCCGGCCGGGACGCGCCGAATCCCGCCCGCCGCATGAGGTGTGCTATCAAAGCGATGTCTTCTTTATCAGGCATCGTTACCCCCTTAATTTCGTGGGACTATAGGACCGAGACCGTGGTGTATCGAGATGATAATTATTATTTTAATCGACTACATGCTACGTAGAGGCAATCAACGTGTCAAGCACGATATGTGCGCCATATTATGCCGGTATTCGGTTTAAATACCTGCAATACGGCAGATGCTGGCGATAACGGGTTGCGCAAGCGATGGCGGGCTGCCTGATATTCCTTGCGGCGCCCTACCTCAGAACGCGCCGAGAAGCGGCCGGCGACGGAGTATCGATGAGATCAACACGGGTTCACTTGATGGACCCGGTTTTCAGGAGAGCCGGTACACCCGGGCGGCGGTGCCGTGGAACAGAGCGGCCTGCTCACTGGGCGAGAAATCGTGGACGAGGCGTTTGAACGCGTTCCACAGCACGGTGTAGGAGCAGGCGATCTTGTCCACTGGGAAGTTGCTCTCGAACATGCACCGGTCCGGGCCGAACTGCTCGATGCAATGTAGATAGTAGGGCGCGGTGCCCTGGGCCAGTTCTCCGGAGGTTATGGGCATGGGACGCTCGTGCCAGTCGAAGCCGCAGACCGGCATGACCAGACCGCCCACCTTGACCACCACGTTGGGACAGGCGGCCACCGCCGCCATGCTCTCTTTCCACTCCTGGAATATCTGCTCCCGCTTCCCGGCGTACGGCCCAACGCCCAACGGTCCACCCACGTGGTTCAGGATGATCGTCACTCCGGGAAAGGCGTTGGCCAGGTTGGCTACTTCCTGTAGTTGGGGGTGGTACAGATAAGCATCGAAGCTCAAGCCCAGCTTCTCCAGCACCGCAAACCCCTCCCGGAACTTCGCGTCTCCCAGCAGTCCTTCGGGGAAAGTCCGCGGGCGGGGAACATCGGCGCTGGCGTCGAAAGCTGTGATATGCCTCACACCGCGGAACCGTTGGCTGGCTGCCTGATGGGCCTCCAGCACCCGCTCGACCTCAGCACCAAGGGCCAGGTCGGCGAAGGCCACGATGCCGGCGGCCACATCGGTGCCGCCGTATCGGCCGCTGGCGCTCTGGGCCGCGATCCCTTGCACGAACTCAATCTCGCCCAACGGTTTCATATTCTCCGGACCGTCTTTGCGGTACATGGAGCGGCATTCGATGAAGACGGTCCGGACGACGTTGTGGCCTCCGCTCAGATCGCTCAGCAAGTCATCCAGGAAATAGCGGTCGTTGGGCCGGTCCCAAAAATGGTGGTGGGGGTCACAGATGGGCAGTCCCGGCTCCAGGGCCTCTTCAACGGTCAGGTCCAGCCACTTTTGATGTTCGGTGGTCATGCTTGCTCCTGATGGATGCCCAGAAGTGTCGCCAGCGTGCGGCCAGCATAAAGTAGCATGTTCCATTCCCGGCCGCCACGTTGGCTGGGGCGGCGCCGGTCGACAATCCTCTGATCCCGGCGATAATATTCCGGCATCATCGGCCCGCTGCCGGATGCCAGATGCCGGATGAATAAGAGATAATCAACACACCCAACCGCAATGGGTGCGGCAACGTATCTTTGGAACATGGTCCGATCCGGGTGACCGTGAGACCCGTTTGACGGCGTCACGTCAATCTCTTATGCCAGATACCGAAAATCCCAACTGCATCCTGGAACTGACCGACTCGGTCACAACCCGGAGGTGCGCCCTTCGCCTGGACCCCGGCGACGCAGGCATGCCATGGGAGCAGCTGCTTGAACGCTACCTCAAGGACCCTCCCATCGAGCGGTTGCTCGAGGAAGGCCGCCTGACCCCGGAGTCCGCCCAGTGCTTGTCGGCCATCCAGGACTTGGTCTACGTCAGCGACGAAGGCGGCCGGCTCCATGACATGTTTCCGGGGACGATGGTGAAACAGGGAGGCCGGACCCTGGCGGCCGGGGCGGCCCCGGAGGTGGTCCTTGGGCGTACCGGCGAGACCGACGTCGCGGTGATCGACCTGGAGATAGACCGCTGGAACGTCGGCTATGGCCGCAATTGGACCGGTTTCAACCGGAGGAGGTGGGCGAAGAACGAGGCCGCCTATCTCGGGTTCCTCAGGTCCGCCCTGGAACGGGACCACAGTCCCTCAGAGGCCGATTCCATGCTTGGACTGGATTCGGCGGAGGCCAGGCAAGTCGTCCTGCGGGCCCTGGCCACGCGGATCTGGGAAGCCGACTTTGAGAGCTACTCCCGGTTTACCGGCCAGAAACTCATCTTCAAATCCGGGGACGAAACGGTCCGCAACATCATGGAAGGCGGCGGCGGGGTCTGCTCCGAAAAAGTCCTGGCCTTGAAGTTTCTCACCGACAACCTGGGGTATGAATCGGAGTATCTGCTGGCCGGGCCCAACGCCCGGAGACCGATCCCCGAAGAGAAGTTGCGCGGGATGCTCACCACCTTTGAATTCGGGTATTCAAAACGGTATATGCGCTACTGGCAGCACATGGCGCTGCTGTATCACCTGGATGGCGAAGACATCATCGTGGACGCCACCAACGGGAATATTCCTCTCCTCTTCCGGTCAGGGCCCGAGGCCGAGTTGATGCTCAGCCGCCAAGATAAAACCCCGTTATCCGTTAGAATGTCCCTGAATGAGGAAGTTTTTTATTACCACCGGGTGTCCCAAGACATCCCAGAGAACCTGCTCTTTGCGCTGGAGGGTTTGATCCCAGAGAACGATCTGATCCAGGTGTTCGAGAATGAACTGGGCCTGATCATCTCAGAGGGATTCTTCGTCACTCCGGTCCTCTACCGCGATCAACAGGAATTCTTAGACTTGGAGCGGCAATATAAGGCTGCTTGCGAGAAGGTTGGCCTGCCGTGCGCAGTCACCGAAGAGTGGGGCCTGGATACGGAGATCGGGCGGCAATTTACCCAGGCACACCCCTTCGCCAGCCGGCAGATCATGGCGTCCGAGCAGCACTTGTTGTCCCGGTACAATGGAAGCGAAGGACGCGGCCATCAGGCCGGGGTGGTGGTGGTAAGGCTGAAAAGCTGAACAGAGCGCCCTAGCGGCCACCGGGCCCTTTGAAATATCTTATGCTCACAGGTCCGTCACCGGGGAAACGCTGAGTAGAAGTGCTGAGTAGTAGAAGTGCTGAGTATATGACAGCATGATGAATCAGGTCTGGGGATTTATGATCCGGGTCCGGCGCAAGCGGGGGGTAGGCGCCGGCTTTGTGTTGGCTGCGCTCCTCATCAGCATCATCGGAAACGCCACCACATTCTTCTTCTTCGAGAGAGCCGCCCGCCCAGAGTTATCCGTCGGCGACAGCCTTTGGTACAGTATGATATCCATCACGACCATTGGCTATGGCGACCTTTCCGCCACCACCGTCGGGTCCAGGATCGGGACCATCTTTTTTATCACGATCGTGGGCCTGACCGCGTTCACCGCCTGGGCGGGCATGGTAATCAGTTGGCTGATCGAACTTCAGCACAGGGAGCGGACCGGCATGGGGAGTTTATATGTGAAGGAACATATCTTGATCATCAACTTCCCCAACGAGTCCCGCGTCCGCCACATAATCGAAGAGTTCACCTCCGACCCGATGCACCAAAACGACGAGATCGCCATCATCACCGACCGGGTGGAGACCCTGCCCTTCTCTCGTCCCAACATCTACTTCGTCCGCGGCTCACCGCTGGAAACGGAAACCTACGACCGGGCGAGGGCAGCCGAGGCCCAGAGAGCGATC
>JACZXN010000129.1 GCA_022571575.1 Chloroflexota bacterium
GGAGTAAACAATGGGAGATTTAGCAATATCTGTAGCTGTAGTAGATACAGATATTGATTGTTCAGCCTTTTCTATAATCTTTCGGGTGGAAAACCGGTATCAAAACCGGATTCTCGGAGGGGGTAATTTCGTGATTTGGGAAAATTCGTTATATAAAGTAATATCCTAGGTTGAAACCTATGTGGGAGAGTCTCATGCGCATGAAATCAACACTGGCAGTTCTAGTCCTTGCTTCCATGTTTTCGCTCAATGCGGCAAGCCCCGCCTTTGCCAGTGATTTTTGCGATGGCTTCAAACAAGGTTATCAGACCAGTTACAAGCAAGCAAAGGGTACAGGCCTGAACCCATTAACCCCTCTTTGCCCCTTGCAGCCACTCAAAGGACTTAGCGACCCGAAATCTGATTTTGAGCATGGATATACCGTTGGTTTTAAAAAAGGAACGCAAGACGGGTCCAGAAGATAAAATGCAACTATAATTTATTCGGGAGGAAAACCGATGTTTCGAAAAATGGCATGGCTTTGGGGAATTATTTTTTTAATTGGATTTGGCTTTTCGTTCTCGGTAAACGCCGGAACCAAGGAAGGTCTTATTGCCCTTGAGTTAGGAGCTTTTGAGACAGCCTTCCGGGAGCTCAAGACCGCCAGACTGGTGGCCCAGAAGTTCGGCGAATTGGGACTGCAACCCAGGAACGGGTTGGCCGTAACCGGGGTGCGGGCCGACGCCTTGGGTGGGACCGCCGGACCGACCCTGGCCATACTGGGAGAGCTGGACTCTCTGATCGTCGCCGAGCATCCCCATGCCGACCCGGACACCGGCGCGGCCCACGCCTGCGGGCACCATTGCCAGATAGCCATGATGCTGGGCGCGGCCACGGCTCTCACCCAGTCCGACGTCCTGGAGTCACTGTCGGGGCGCATCGCCTTCATGGCCGTACCAGCCGAGGAATACATCGAGATCGAATTCCGGGACGGGCTGCGCGAGAAAGGCAAGATAGAGTTCCTGGGCGGCAAAGCGGAGATGGTCCGTCTGGGAGAATTCGACGACGTCAACCTGGCCATGATGCTCCACACCACCAGCAACCCCGCCGAGAAACTGATGTGCATCAGCAACACCAACAACGGCACGGTGGCCAAGCGCATCCAGTTCATCGGCCGGGCCAGCCACGCCGGCGGAGCGCCCCACCTGGGCATCAACGCCCTGAACGCCGCCACCATGGCCATGACCGCCATCAACTTCAACCGCGAGACCTTCCGGGACGAGGACAGCATCCGCGTCCATCCCATCATCACCAAGGGCGGCGAAGCGGTGAGCGCCGTGCCGGCCGACGTGAGGATGGAGACCTTCGTCCGGGGCCGTACTCTGGAGGCCCTGATGGACGCCAACGCCAAGGTGGACCGGGCCCTGAAGGCCGGGGCCATGGCGGTGGGCGCCAAGGTCAAGATACAGACCATTCCCGGTTATATGCCCCTGCAACAGAACAAGGCCATGGCGGAGATATTCCGGGCCAACGCCGCCAACTTGGTGGGCGAAGAGAACGTTGGCTACGTGGAACACCGGGGCGGCTCCACGGACATGGGCGACATCAGCCACCTGATGCCGGTCATCCATCCCTACGTGGGCGGGGCCACCGGGCTTGGCCACGGCGCGGACTACATCATCGAGGACTACGGCCTGGCGGTGATCAAAGGGGCCAAGGCCCTGGCCTACACGGCCATCGACCTGCTGGGCGACGACGCGTCCCACGGCAACAGCATCGTGGGAGGTCAGCGCCCGGACATGTCCATCTCCGAATACCTGAAATTCATGCGCGGTCTGGCCACGGAAGAGACCTTCGATGGCGCTTAGCCCATGACCACTCCCCAACTGACCATCCAAGAGCTCAAAGCGCGGGCCTGCGAGACCATCGAAAAGCGCAAGAAGGAGATCGTGGGCCTGGCCCAGCAGGTGCTGGCCAATCCCGAGGCCGGATTCCGCGAGACCAAGACGTCCCAGTTGGTCGCCCAGACATTCCAGGAATTGGGCATCAACCACCGGCGGGGACTGGCCATCACCGGGATCAAGGGCCGCATCCCCGGCGGCGCGGGACCCGGCCCTTCCGTGGCCGTTATCGCTGAACTGGACTCCCTGGTAGTGACCGAGCATCCCCACGCCGACCCGGACACCGGGGCGGCCCACGCCTGCGGACACCATTGCCAGATCGGCATGATGCTGGGGGCCGCCATGGGCCTGCTGACACCGGAGGTCGTGGCCCAACTATCCGGGGAGATCGTGCCCTTCGCCGTGCCGGCCGAGGAATTCATCGAGGTCGAGCAACGGCTGGAGATGCGGGAGCAGGGCAAGCTGGAGTTCCTGGGCGGCAAACAGGAATTGATCCGGCTGGGCGAGTTCGACGACGTGGACATCGCCATGATGTGCCACACCGCCAGCGACATGGGCGAGCGGAAATTCGCCATGGGCGGCACCAGCAACGGCCACGTGGTGAAGTTCGTGAAGTACACCGGCCTTGGGGCCCATGCCGGCAGCATGCCCCACCGGGGCGTCAACGCCCTGAACGCCGCGTCCTTCGCCATCCAGGCGATCAACGCCATCCGGGAGACCCACCGGGCCGAGGACACCGTCCGAATCCACGGCATCATGACCCGGGGCGGCGAGGCGGTCAGCGCCGTTCCCTCCGACGTGCGTCTGGAATGGCGGGTCCGCTCGTCAACTCCCAAGATGGTGGTGGAAAACTCCCTGGCGGTGGACCGCTGTTTCCGGGCCGGGGCCCTGGCCGTCGGCGCGTCGGTTGAGATCACCACCATTCCGGGATACCTGCCCATGCGCCACGACGCCAAACTTCAGGACATCTTCCGGCGGACCGCGGTGGAACTGGTGGGCGAGCGCGCCACCTTGGTGATGCCGGCCCGCCGCAACCGGGGCGGCTCCACCGACATGGGGGACCTGAGCCACCTGATACCGGCCTGCCATCCCTACGCCGCCGGAGCCGTCGGGCCGGGACACAGCAAGGAGTACGTGATCACCGACTATGAGTCGGCGGTGATCGTGCCGGCCAAGATCATGGCCATGGTGGTCATTGACCTGCTGGCCGACGGGGCCAAGCGGGCCAAAGAGGTTAAAGCCAGTCACCGGCCGGCCATGACCAAGCAGGCCTACATCAAGTTCCAGCGGGAAAGGGCGGAGGTAACGGAGTTCGACGGGGCCGCCTAATTCGATGGCCGGGTAGATTTTAGACTCTGGGCAATGCCCCCGGTCTGGCTCTTCAGCTACAGCGGGAGAAACCAAGTCCCTTCCCCCGGTGGGAAAAGGTTAGGATGGGGGAGAACTCCTACCCTAAAATTTCACCGCGATTCCGCACTGATCTCCCAGCTCAAACTCCCAGGAAATGCATGGCCGTGCCTGCAATGATCGGCATGGCCAGATTGTCATCCGGTGGGATCGACGCCAGTTCCACCGTTCCGGCCACCGCTGCCCCCACCCAAAGGGCCCAATGGTGGTCGATGCCGCCGGCCGCGATCAAAACCGCCGCGGCGCCGGCCCCAACCCCGATGAACGCCGCGGTCCCCAGGGGAGACTTGCCCCGTATCCGTGGCCCGGGCATGCGCCGTCCCACCAGTGCCGCCGCCGGGTCGCCCAGGGACAGGAAGAACATGACTGGAATCGCCACCTCTTTGCCATAGAGCACGTACACCAGCAGGGCGGCGATGAGCATGTAGGTGGCCCCGGTGATATGGGCTGCCTCGTCCGCCTTCAAAAGCGGGGCCAGCAGCCAGGTGAAGATGCGGTTCAGCCACCCCACCCTGAACCGTACCAGGTCCAGGGCCAACCCGCCCGCGGCCAGGAAGGACAGGGCCCAAACCATGACCGTCTCGGATAAGAAGATGCCGGCCAGGGGGATGGAGGACCCAACGACCACGTGGAACAACCTGCGCCACGCGGGAGGGGATGGGCTTTGCGACTCCCTTCTCTCCCCCCCGAAAACCAGTAAGTCCACGTACCGGCGCATAGACGCTCCCCATCGGATATGACCTAGATTCTAACCCGCGGCCAACGAGAATCGCCGGGCTGCGGCCGGCCCGGTAAGGAAGTTTCAAATGGGAAGAAGGGGCTCGTAAGAGCGGTCAGAACCGGATCGTGATGCTGTCCCCGGCCCGCCAGCGCAGGTCCCTGATCTTGGTGTCGATGGGGACCTCAAAGACCATCCATCCATCGACCGCGGTATCCATGGCCAGCTCAAAGGTGCCCTCGAGGAAGAGGATGTTGTTATCCTTCTTGCCGCGGACGGAACCGGCGTCCTCCACCAGGATCTGTGCCGCTTGGCCCGCCCCTTCCTCGGCGCTGCCCTCGGCGCTGCCCCCGGCGCTGCACTCATAATCAAATGTCCCCGGTTGGTCAAAACGGTGGGAGACCGAGCCTCCCGGAGCGATCAGGACCGGGTCATCGCCCAATGCCGGCAGGACGCCGGCGCCGAACTGGATGGCTGAGGCGGAGTCGCCGTTGTTGACCCACTGGACCTTGGTCCCGGCGTTCACCACCAGTCTGGCGTGGTCCGTGCACTCGCCCCCATCCAGAGTCACCGTGGCGTCCGTCTGCCCACGCCGGTCCAGATATACCGTGTTGGTGATGTTGAGAGGGCGGTAATCGTTCTGGAAGAAGTCCCTAATAATCGCCGCCTGCTCATCGGCTACGAATACGGCGTTCACGGCGATGTGGTTCTCCACCCTGATGCGCATCAGCAGCAGCTCCAGGCCTTCCGCGGAGGGCTGCATCCGCCATTTGCGGACCACGTCGGAGGGGTCGATGGTCGAATACCGGAGTTCGTCGGTGCGATTCATCTCCAACACGTTCAACAGCAGGATCCGGCCCTGGAAATATTGGCCCAGGGCGGACGACGTTTCGCTGCAGGCCACCAGCAGAAAGGGAGTCAGGGCCAGAAGGAGCCAAAAGAGCGAGCGCCTAGCTATCACGTTCGTTCTCCGAACAAGCAGGTTTATTGGTTCCGGATCTCACGGAATTCACGGATCGCGGGGGAGGATTGGCCACCGCCGGTCGCGTTAGCTTCACGATTGGGCGGTGGTCAGACTGGGCAATTGGCGCAAACGGTGGACCAGGTCCACCAATATTCCCAATAGGTATTCCACTTCTTCTTCCGTGTTGTCCCGGCCCAGAGTGAGCCGGAGGCTGCCACGGGCGGTCTCGGCCGATTGGCCCAGAGCCAACAGCACATGGGAGGGCTCAAGGGAGCCGGAGCTGCAGGCGCTGCCGCTGGAAGCCGCGATCCCCGCCATGTCCAAACCAAGCAGGACCGGTTCCCCTTCCACTCCCTTGAAAGAGAAATTGGCGTTGTTGGGCAGTCTCTGGGTCGCGTGTCCGTTCAGCCCGCTGCCGGGTATCCGCTCCAACACCGATTCAATGATCCGGTCCCTGAGGGCGGAGCAGTGCCGGCTGGTCTCCTCTCTGGCGGCGTCGGCCGCTTCCAGGGCCAGGGACAGACCGATGATCCCCGGTATGTTCTCGGTGCCGGACCGGCGTTCCCGCTCTTGTCCTCCGCCGTGGATCAGCGGCAGATAGGGGGAGCCCCGTTTTATGTAAAGCACCCCCGTGCCCTTGGGGCCGTGGAACTTGTGCCCGGACAGGCTCAGGAGATCAACCCCTAATCCGGCCACGTCCAGGGTCAAGTACCCGGCGGCCTGCACCGCATCGGTGTGGAATACGATCGTCCGGGACAGCTCTTCGGTCCGTTGCTTGATCGACTTGGCTATCTCGGAGATGGGGTTGATGGTCCCGATCTCGTTGTTGCCGTACATGATC
>JACZXN010000130.1 GCA_022571575.1 Chloroflexota bacterium
GCGTAGTTGACCACCTCCTCGCCCTGGTACTGACTGTAGGGGCCGGTCTGGCCGAAGGGCGTGATGGAGGTCATGATCAATGAGGGATTCTCGGCCTGCAGGTCGTCATACCCCAAGCCCAGGCCCGCCAGATAGCCGGGCCGGTATGACTCGATGACCACATCGATATGGGGGACCAGGCGCTTCAGGATGTTCCGTCCCGTGACGGTCTCCAGGTTCAGCGTCGCGCCCTTCTTGTTCAGGTTCAGCAGCAGGAAGAACAGGCTTTTTTCCGGGTGCGGGTCGTCTCCGAAGAAGGGGCCCATCCGGCGCAGAGCGGCCCCGGTGGGCGGCTCGATCTTAAGGACGTCGGCCCCGTAATCGGCCAGCAGACGGCCGCAGAACGACCCGGCTATGTCCTCGCTCAGGTCCAACACCTTCACCCCATCCAATGGACCGTGGGCCAATGGACCGTGGGTAAGGGGGGCCTGGGGCGAATGGGCAGAAGTCACGTTACGCTCGGTCTCCTCTGGGCTTGGTCAAACCGGAAGAATTGTAGCCGACCCCAGTGAGCAAGGCAATCGGCGCGATCCATCCGGAGGGTTAACCGAAGTGCTGCTCCAACTTGGCGTTGAACTCGTCCATGGTGAAGCTGTACTGCTGGGTGCCCCATCTCTGAACGGCGTAATGGCCGGCCACGTTGCCCATCTGCACCGCCCGCTCCAGGGACCGGCCCTCGGCCATCCCCTTGATCAGACCGCCGCGGAAGGCGTCCCCGGCGCCGGTGGGGTCCACGGCGTCATCGGTGGGCACCACCGGTATCACCACCGTGCCGGTGGACGTCACCAGGCCGCAGCCCTCCGACCCCTTGGTCACCACCATGGTCTCCACGGTCTCCGCCACCTGCTCCCGGGACATGCCGGTGCTGTTGCAGATCAGCTCCATCTCGTAGTCGTTGCAGACCAGCATCCGCGATTGGCTGATGCACCTGGCCAAGGCCGCCGGTTCCCAGGCAGGCAAGGACTGGCCCGGGTCGAAGATGGAGAAGATGCCGAGCCTCTGATGCTCGGCGGTGTAATCGGCCATGTCCCGCAGGTTTCCGGGGGCCACGATGGCCAGGCAATCCTTGGGGTCAACCGAGTCAAAAACGAAGCCCGACTGCTGCTTCATGGCGCCCGGATTGAACCCGGTTATCTGGTTGTTCTGGCTGTCGGTGGTGATGTAGGCGCCGGCGGTCAGTTCATCTTCCACGATGCGTATGTCTTCCGTCGGGACGCCGATCTGCTTCAGCCATTCGAAGTAGCGGTGGTAGTCCTGGCCGATGGTCGCCAGAATACGGGGCTTCTCTCCCAGCAACGACAGAGCGTAGGCGATGTTTCCCGCCGTGCCGCCGAAATTCTCGGTGAGGCTGTTGACGGTGAAACTCACGTTGATGTTGTCCAACTGGTCCGGCAGGATGTGGTCGGAGAACTTGCCGTCAAAATCCATGATCCGGTCGTAGGCTAACGACCCGGAAACCAGTATCTCCATCTGTAAGGTCCCTCGCTGTTTCTATCGTTCGAATGTTGCCGATTGGTGATTTTTTAAATGGACCTGGCTTAGCAGCCGTACCTGCCGGCCAGCCCGTCCAGAAACTCCACCGTGTCGCCTATCCCCAGGCCCAGCGCCGCTGCCTCGCCGCCGTTGATCTCGAGAACGTACTTGGCCTTTGACTCGGGAGAGTACCTGGGCAGTTCATCCAACGGAGTACTGGGATCGGGAAACGGGACATTCTCCGAGACGTCCACCACCTTGCATGCCGCGCTGATCCAAACGATGTCCAGGAAGAATTCCATCTCCCTCATCCAGAAACGGAACCGTTCCGCCTTCTCAAAGACGAACAACATCCCGGTCCCGGCGTCCAGAGAAGCCCGCCCGGAGAGCCCTCTGATCCGATCCTCCGAATTTGCCGCCAACTCCACCGGAAACACCAACTCGTCAACCCGGACGAATAGCGCGGTGGTGGGGGTTTCGGCGGACGCCGGAGATGGCGATATGGTGGGCGTTGAAACGGTCCCCGGAGCGCCCGTTGGACCTGCCGTTGGAATCACCGTTGGAATCACCGTTGGAATCACCGGCGGCACGGTCGCCGCGGCGTCCCCGCAGGCTGCGGCCACGGCCAGCAGACCGGCTGTCATCCCCAAGAGCAGATAACGGGTCCAAGTTACGGGTCTGGCAGGGCGGTGGGCGCTCAAAATACTCCCCAGATTCTCTTGCCGGGACCGGCCGATCAAGGGGTGCGGCAGTCCGACAGCCATGTTATCCCAGGGCCACCGAATCCACAAGCAGAACGCTCCCCAGAGAGCCCCGGCGGGAGGCCATTATCAACTCTGTTGACGAATCTGGGAGCCTGGGGTAGGCTGAGGTCGTCAATCCACCGGAGGGAAACAGCTATGACTCAGGAGGCCCAACAAGACACTCAATCGGTCCTCACGCCAGAGGTCAAGGCCATGATCGGCGTTGAAGGCGAGGTGATTGAATCCTGGGGGACGGTGGACGTCGAGTATCTGCGCCGTTTCACCCAGGCTGTCATGGACCCCGACCCCAGGTATTGGGACGAAGAGTTCGCCAAGACCACCCATTACGGCGGTATCATCGTGCCGCCCATCATGGTCAGCTACATGACCGGGCGCATCCCCCCCGACCAGGAAGACGCCATCACCAAGGCCTTTGAAGACAACCCAATGTCCGACGGCATCGGCTCGGTGGTGCGGCCCGGCGCCCTGCCGGACATCCCCACCCACCTGGTCCGGACGCTGAACGCGGGCAATGAGATCGAGGTCTTCCAGTACCCGAAGATCGGAGACAAGATCTTCTTCCAGAACCGCTATTCCGACATCCGGGAAAGGGTGGGCAGGGACGGCAAGGCCTTTCTGATAATCACCCGCGAGGTCACCTACACCAATCAGGACAAGGCCCTGCTCTGCATCACCCGCCAGTCTTCGATCCGCCGTTAACCGGCTCAGCCGGATCAATCCGGGATCAACCAGCCGCGAATATCTGAATACAACGAAAGTCGGCAGCCTGGCAGCCAGCCGGCTGAGGTAATCACCATGAGCGCCCCGTTAGAAGAACTGCTAAAGATGAAGCCGGAAGAGATTCAGGCTCACAACGAAAGGCCCACCGCCGACCAGTTGCGGAACAAGACCCAGACCTACTACGAGGACGTGGACGTGGGCCTGGAATTGCCCAAGTACATCTATTCCCCAACGCCGACCCACCTGTTCCGCTGGAGCGCGGCCATCGAGAATTTCCACCGGATCCATTACGATCTGGATTTCGGCCTGAACCACGACAAGAACCCCAGCATCCTGGTCCACGGCTCCTGGAAGCAGAGCGTGGTGCCCCAGTTCCTCAAGGACTGGACCCTGCCCAAAGGCTGGCCCTGGAAGGCCGCCTTCGAGCACCGGGCCATGCTGGTTCCCGGCGACACGCTCATCATGTGGGCCACGGTCACCGGCAAGTACGAGAAGGGCGGCATGGGCTTCATCGAGATGGACCTGGGAATGAAGACCCAGGACGGCGTCGAGAGCATGCCCGGCAGCGCCACCGTGGTGCTGCCCCTGAAAGACGGCCCGGATATCCCCTATCCCTTCGTCCCGCCCAAGGACTAGCTGTCAGCCATCAGCTTTTTATACGATGCCCATGAGAGGTGAAGGACCGACATGGCCCGATTTCTAGCGATACACAACGTTTCCGGACTGACGGAAGAGGAGTTCCGGGAGAAGTTGAGCGCCGTCAGCAAATGGCGCCCGGACCGCCGCACCACCATCCTGAAGGTCTACGGCGACCTGAAACGCGGCAAGCTGGTTACCGAGTGCGAAGCGGTGGAGCAGGAGCACTTCGAAGACTGGATCAAGATGACCGGCTGGCCCGCCGAGGCCATCTTCAACGTGGACCTGGTGATGCAGGTGGGCAATATCTGGAAGCTTTAATCCCGGCCGATCGGCCGCCACGTTAATCTCGGCCTATCGGCCGCCATCGGGGGGGTGGCCAACACCGGAACCAGGCCTTTCCCCTGATCAACCCTTCGGGCACCGGACCGAACGCCCGGCTGTCATTGCTGTCGGCCCGGTTGTCGCCCAGTAGAAAGTACTCATCGGGACCGTTGAACCACTCCTCGGACTGACCGCCAATCCCGCCTCCGCCTGCCTCGCCTGCCAACCACTGCCCCGCGCCCTGGATATAATCCTCCGCCAACATCTCGCCGTCCAGGAACACCCTTCCGCCAGTTATCTTGAGGTCTTCTCCCGGCAGTCCCACGACCCGCTTGATGTAGTTGCCCTCTCCGCCACCAGGACGCTCAAAGACCACCACGTCGCCCCGGCGCAGCCGGTTCCACCTGAACCGCGTCCGGACCACCAATACCGACTCCCCGTGGGCCAGGGAAGGCAACATGCTCCCCCCCTCGACCCGGTACCGCGCCGAGAAGAAGATGTTCACCAGCCCCTGCAAGAAGGAAATCAACCCTCGCATCAATGCTTCGATACGTCAAGCCTCAACTGCCCAGGGTATTTTAGCGCCATTATTTTAATACCCATATTTTAATACCACCCTGGCGGCGGCATGCCGCCTCTTCCGACTATGGACTAATACCGGCCCCTAGCCTAGAATTAGTCGAATTTCGGTCCAGACCGCCAATAAGATGCGCTTGCAGCGCCGCTATACGGGAGGGCAACCATGGAGGACGGAATCATTCGCGTCGGACTCATCGGCGCTGGGGCAAACACCCGGCTCAGACACATCCCCGGCTTTCGAGAACAGGAGGGCGTTGAGATAGTCGCCGTGGCCAACCGCAGCCGGGAGTCCGGCGAGGCAGTGGCCAGCGAGTACGAGATTCCCACGGTCTACGACAACTGGATGGAGCTGATGGAGGCCGACAACATCGACGCGGTCTGCGTCGGCACCTGGCCCTATATGCACCGGACCCTGGTGCTGGCCGCCCTGGAGAACGACAAGCACGTGCTGACCGAGGCCCGCATGGCCATGGACGCCCAGGAGGCCCACGACATGCTGGACGCCTCCCGCCAATTTCCCCACCTGGTGACCCAGATCGTGCCCGCGCCCCAGACGCTGCAGGTCGACCGCACCGTTCAGGACCTGATCGCCGGCGGTCACCTGGGCGAGCCACTGGCCCTGAGCCTGCGGGTCAGCGACGGACACGGCCGGGCCGACCGGGCCGACACCTTCATGAACACCGACGCCCCGCTGCACTGGCGGCACAACCGGCAGCTCAGCGGCTACAACATCATGGGCATGGGCATCTGGTACGAGACGCTGATGCGCTACATGGGCCCGGCGACCAAGGTGATGGCCATGACCCGGGTCTTCACCAACAGCAGGAAGGACGAGGACGGCATACTGCGCGGCATCACGGTGCCCGACCACGTGAACGTGCTCTGCGAATTCGCCTCTGGGGTCCAGGCCGATCTCAGCTGGAGCACGGTCACCGGCCTGCAGACCGGCGCGGAACTGTGGATCTTCGGCAGCGAGGGCACGATCAAGCTGGAAGGCCCGCCCTTCGACAAGGTCTTGGTTGGCAAGAATGGTGACGAAGCATTGACCGAGTTTCCCATTCCCGACGAAAAGCGGGGCAAATGGCAGGTCGAGGCGGATTTCATCGATTCCATCCGCGGCACCGCCCCCGTGACCCACACCCCCTTCGACGTGGGCGTGCAGTACATGGAATTCACCGAGGCGGTCACCCGCAGCGCCCAGACCGGGCAGACGGTTTACCTGCCCTTATAACCCAATACCGGTCGGTCAATCGTTCT
>JACZXN010000131.1 GCA_022571575.1 Chloroflexota bacterium
TAGGCCGGACCCAACTCCGGTCCCCAGGAGTCCGATCAGGGCTCCCAGGACAGCCACCACCGTTATCACCCCCAGCGCGGCCACCAGGCCATTTTTGAGGGCGTTCTGAAACCGCCTGCCCGGCTCGACGTCGTTTCCCGAGCCGGCAAAGGCGATGTAGCTGGGCAGCACCGTGAAGCTGCACGGAGAGAAAAAGGAGGCCGTGGCCGCCGCGATCGTCGTGAGCAGGAGGCCGTAAGCGGCGAACTCGCCCGGCGCCAGAAAACCCTTGACGAATCCCACGAAGCCGAGGTAGCCCAAGCCGCCCACGGCCAACACGAAGCCGCCCAGTGAAATGATTGAAACGAAAGCGGTGGCCGATCTCTTGGTCCTGATCCCTCTTTCCATTGCGGGTTCCCCTTCTATTGGGCGTCCTCGGGCCTATCAGGCCGTCGTGTAACCCAACTCCTCCAATTTTTCCTTGACTGCTTGGACGGTGAGTTTCTGGGGGTCCAACTTGAGCAGAACGCTCTGAGTTTTGAAGTCCGCTTTGACCCCTTGGACCCCCGGCAGCTTGGACAACACGTTTTGTATCCGGAGCTCGCATCCGGAGCAATGGATCCCTTTATCCAAGACCTGTATCTCGTGGTCTTCCACCTGTGCCATAAAACGCCTCCTTGATCGGCCTCAAGACCTAACCTACAGTCTCCCGTCGAGGTCAGAGTCAAGGGCGCCCCGAAACCTCCTCAGCGGGTGGGCCTACTCATCTGCCGCCCCTCAAGCCAGGCGAGGGCCAGCTCCCCCTTGTGGTGAATGCCCCGCTCGATGATGCCGCAGACCTCGGTCCCCTCCGGAAGATTATCGAGCTGTTTCACCGATTCCTCCCGCAAGCCCGCCAGGTCTTGCCTGAACCCCCGCAGGTCCTCGATGATCCCATCCACTTCCGCGATCTTCCGGTCCAGCAGGGCCAACACGTGAACACAGGGCGCCTGCTGATTCTCATACAGCTCGAGAATATCTTTGATCTCGTCCAGGGAAAGCCCCAGCCGCTTGGCCTTCTTGATGAATCGCAACCGCTGCACCGCGTCCTGGCTGTAGATCCGGTAGCCCGATTCGGTCCGTGGGGCTTCCGCCAACAGTTGCAGGAGTTCGTAATACCGGATGGACTTGACTGTCAGGCCGGTAACCCTGGCCAGTTCCCCGATCTTCATCGTATCTTGCTGCATGGCTTTCCCTCTTTGCTAAGGTGCGACTCTGCTACCCTACACCCTCCAGTCGAGAGGAGAGTAAACCTTTTGCTTGATCGCCCTGCTCATGAGCTTGACATTCCAGTAGGTGGAAGGCTTAGGCTGGTTCAGGAGGTTCCTGATGGAACGGAAATTGACCATCGGCCAGTTGGCGGAAGTCGTGGGTGTCCCGCGCAAAACCATCCGCTACTATGAAGACGTCGGTGTTCTTCCGCCGCCGGCCCGTAGTGATGGCAGGTACCGGCTTTACTCGGATATGGATGTCCGCCGGCTGGAACTGGTCCGCCGGGCCCGCGCGCTGGATATGGGACTGGCCGAGGTGCGAGAGTTGGTGGAGTGGGCCAGCACCGGGTCCTGCAACGATTTCCAGGAGCGTTTCCAAGAGGTCCTCCACCGGAAACTGGAGGAAGTGGACCATCGGATCGCCGACCTAGAACACCTGAAGCAGGACCTCCACCGCCTGGATGCACACTTCGATATGTCGCAAAAAGAGGCCGACGCCGGCCACACAGTACTGGAGTGCTCCCCTGAAACATGTACCTGTCTAGGGAACACAAAAGAGAACCCGATTCAACTACAAGAGGTAAAGTTATGGTTGAACAAATCAGAGTCCAAGAGCTGATCACCCCGGAGGCGAAGCAGGACTGCGGCTGCGGCTGTGGCGGCGGCGAATGCGGCACTACCCAGCAGGAACTGGTCTTGGTCAGCGCCGCCCAGGTTGCGGAGATGAGGCAGAAGGCGGCCGGCAAAGCTCGCGGTTGTGACGGCAGCTGTGGCTGCTGGTCAGAGTAAGCTGCTCCGGGAATCTGACGGGCCAACATTCCCACCGTCCCCTTGATCCTCGGCGCCTCGGGTATCGGGAGACGGTGCGTGCCGCGTTGCCAGAATCGTGACGGCCAAGAGGCGGTATGGGAAAACTGCGTATGCTGGCCTGCTTTGCCCACCCAGACGACGAGACCTACCTGATCGGCGGGGTCTTGGCCGCCTGCGCCGCCCGCGGGGTGGATGTCAGGTTGGTCTGCGCCACCCGGGGAGAGGAAGGGGATATCCGCCAGCCGGGGTCGGCAACCAGGGAGAGCCTCCCCCAGGTGCGCTGGGAAGAGCTTCGAGCCTCATGCAAGAACCTGGGTATCCAGGAACCCGTGCTGTTGGGCTACCGTGATTCTGGCATGCGCGGGGCCGCGGCAAACGATGACCCGGCTTCGCTCCTGAGTGCCCCTGCGGACCAAGTGGTGTCAAGGCTGGTGGAGGAGATGCGCACCTTCTGCCCTCAGGTGGTCCTCACCTACGAACCAGGGGGGATCTATGGCCACCCTGACCACATCGCCATCGGCCGCCACACAACTGCCGCCTTCAAGCTGGCCGGTGACCCCAGCGCGGTTCCACCCCAACCGCCCAAGGATCTCCCCCCGTTTTCTCCCAGCCGCCTATTCTACGGCGCGCGTCCCAGGGGTTTCCGCATGGATTCCGCCGTGCGCCTCCGAGCGGCAGGCCTGGACGTCCCCCTGCCAACTCCTGAGCAAAGAAACTTGGGTATCCCACCCGAGGAGATACATCTCGAGCTTGACGTCTCGGACTACGTGGAGCAGAAGAAAAGGTCCTTCCGCTGTCACTTCACTCAACTTAGCCCCGACTCGCCCTACTTCAGGGCGCCGCCCGAGGTGGTGAAGGAGATCTTAGGCCGGGAATACTACATCCGGGCACACCCTCCGGTGGCGCCCGGCTCGATCGTGCCTCCCGACTTTTTTGAAGGCATAGATCCGTTAGCCAGGTAAACTGTGCCGCCACGGGAGAGAAAGTGGTCGCCTTACCGACGGACCAGGTGAAGCGGGGCGGCAAAAGCCTGATGGTGGTGACCCATGACGAGCGGCTGGCCTCGCTGGCGGATTTCGTTTTGCACATCCGGGATGGGCGGCTCGCGCCGAGTGAGGTACCGGCGTCCCTGAGCTAGAAACCCGCCGGCAGCTTGTCCCCGGCTTTGAAGACCTGCCAATCCGAGCCTTGGTAGACGGTCACCCGGCCGAAGCCGACGACCCGCCAGTCGCCCGGGGTCCCCAGGCAGCCGGTACGGGCGTCGATGCCCAGGAAAGTCAGTCCGCTGGGCGCTGATTCTTGTAATTCTGACGACATCTCGGCCTGGTCACGCCGCTCGTGATGGGGCAGAACGGCGACCCCAGGAACCAAGCCCAAGGCTTCAACCCATCCGCCGGCCCGCGGCCGGCGCATCATCGACCCCATGACCATCGCCCCCGCGCTGGAGCCCGCCAGCACCGCGCCCCCTGCCACCGACGCCAACACGGCCGCCAAGAACGGGGATCCCTCGACCGTCTCCAGCAGGTGTTCGGGGCTTCCTCCGGTGAAATAGACCACATCGGCCAGGGTGGCCGGAGCGAAGAACTCCGGGTCCTCGGCGTGGCTCCGCTCCAGCAGCATCAGCATGCTGGAATCTCCGCCCAGGGCGCCGAAGTGGGTTGCGCCGTCGTTGGCCGCCTTGGCCGGCCCGGTGACGGCGGCGGTCGGCACCACCACGACCTTGGCCGGGTCCTTGCCCGACGCCCGCATGATTTTCTCGTCCATCTCCTCGCAACCGGGACGGAACTCCTCGCCGCCAACCAGGGCCATCTGTCCGGGCATATTCCCCCCAATCTTGTCTTTTTCCGGATCGCCGCTTTTATAGGTCGCCGTTTTCCGGCCCAGGCTTAGACCAGGTGCTGTACAAACAACGCCGCCATGCCAAGGAACAATACAAAGCCGATGACATCAGTGAAAGTGGTGACGAACACCGCCGAGGACACCGCCGGGTCCATCCTCAGATGCCGCAGAAGCAGCGGCACTCCGGCCCCGGCCATCCCGGCCACCAGCATGTTTCCCAGCATGGCCACGCCCAGTATCAGACCCAGCGTGAAGTTGCCCTTCCAGAGGTAGGCCACCACGCCCACCACCACTCCCAGGGCCACTCCGTGGATCGTCCCCAGGGCCAACTCCCTGACCAGGAGCCGTAACCCCAGCCGGCGGGGCAGCTCGCCCAGGGCCATGCTCCGCACCACCAGGGTTACCGTCTGCGTGCCGCCGATGCCGCCCTGGCTGGCGACCACCGGCAGGAAGACCGCCAGGGCCACCACCCTGGATATGGTGGACTCGAATAGGCTGACCACCACGGCGGCCAAGAACGCCGTCGCCAGGTTTATGTAAAGCCAGGGCAGCCTGCTGCGGAGCGAGTTGCTGAGCGAGCCGGCGATCCGTTCCCCGCTCACGCTGGCGATGCGGAACATGTCTTCCGTGGCCTCTTCAGCCACCACGTCCACCAGGTCCTCGGCCAGGATCACGCCGGTGAGGCGGCCCTCTCCGTCCAGCACCGGAAGCAGACTCAAGTTGTAGCGTTGCAGCACCCTGGCGCACTCTTCTTGGTCGGTCTCTGAGGAGACTGAGTTGATATCCCGGTCCATGATGTCGCCGACCAGGGCGCTGGGGCGGGCCAGGGCCAGGCGTGTGACGCTAAGCGACCCGACAAGCCTGCGTCGGTCGTCGACCACCAGCACCGAGTTGATATCCTCGGCGTCGGCGCCCAGCAACCGGAGTTGGTCCAGGGCGTTGGGGGTGTTCGTGGTCTCGGTCACCACCGGGTAATCGGAGGTCATCAGACCGCCGGCGGTGTCGTCCTGGTATTGGAGGAGTTCCGTTACCTCGGCCGCGTCGGCCATGGCCGACAGGGTTTCCCGCTGCCGCTCCTCTGGGATCCGCCGCAGCAGGTCCACGGCAACGTCGGGGCGGGTCAGCTCCAGTATCCGGGCCAAATCCGCTGGCTCCCGGCCGCCAACCATCCTGGCGGACTCCTCGGGCTCCAGGTACTCCAGAATCTCGGCCACTATCCAGGGGTCCAAGTCCGCCAACAGCGAATGCTGCAATTCCCTGGGCAACTCGTCCAGTACCTCGCCCTGGTCCACCGGGTGAAATTGGCCAAACCGGGCCAGGGCCTCCGGCTCGCCGGCCACCGCTCGGGAAATGCGGGCCTTCACTACGCCAGTCACCCAGTTGGTTAAAAAGCCAGAGGCCACGACCAGGGCGACGGCCATCAAGGCTTGAACGACGATGGCCGTGGCCGGCGTGCGGTATTTGGCGTGTACCTGGCCCAGTTGGCCGAAGAACGTCCGGTCGCGTCCCATCGCGAATGCCACGCGCGGGGCCAGCAGCAGATTGGCGTTGATCGCTCCGAAAACGCTGCAGAGGATGATGGCCGTGATCATGGCCCCTCCCCAGCCGGACCACAACTTCTCGGCGACTTCGTAGGTCGCATTTTCTCCGGCGGCGGCCATCTGGTCCATCGACAGCACGCCATGATAGGCTACGTTGGCCGCGACATACAGCACAATCAGAATGCCGATCCCGCCGAATAATGCCAAGGGAATGTTCCGCTGCGGATCGCGAATTTCTTCGGCCACCGGCGTGATGCCGTGCCAGCCGTTGTAGGCCCACATGATGAACAGTAGCACGATGCCGAACCGCATGAACACGGACCGGTCACCCGACGCCGATTG
>JACZXN010000132.1 GCA_022571575.1 Chloroflexota bacterium
TTGTCTCCCTGGGCGCGCAGTTGGCCCCGAAGCGGATTGCCGGTCTGGAAGAGGCGGGCCACAATCTTTATTCCCTTGAAGGTTCGGTGGCCATCAGGGATTTCTGCCGCGGGTTGGGCCGCGAGCCCCCGGGGACCAAGCTGGCGGTCCTGGTGGCGGGCATGCCCTTCAAATGCCCGGCGGCGCCCTACGAAGCGGCCATGCTCCTGGCCCACCATGCCCAGAATAAACACCCTGAATCCCGGGCCTCCGTAAGCCTCTATTCCCCCGAGGCGGGACCCATGGGAGTGGCGGGACCGGTGGTGTCGGCCGGCGTGTTGGGGATGCTCGCCCGGCGGGGCGTCGATTACTTCCCGAAGCACCAGGTCGAGAGAGTTGACCCCGGCGCCCGCGCCCTCATATTCGACGACGGCGTCGAGGCGTCCTACGACTTCCTGGCCTACGTCCCACCCCACGTGGTCCCGGAGGTTGTGTGCGAGGCGGGCCTGGCGGAGGGCGGCGGCTGGATAACGGTGGACCGCCGGTCCATGGAGACCCGGTTCCCTGGGGTGTTCGCCATCGGCGACAACACGTCGATTCCCTTGGAGATGGGCCTCCCGCTGCCCAAGGCCGGCGTTTTCGCCCACCGCCAAGCCCAGGCCGTGGCCAAGACCATCGCGGCGCGGATCAATGGGAGGGGCCAAGAGGGGGAGTTCGACGGGCACGGCCTATGTTTCGTCGAGACCGGGGGCGGCCGGGCCGGGTTTGGCGGAGGGAATTTTTACGCCGATCCGGTGCCCCAGGTCAAATTCCACGAGCCCAGCCGAAGGTGGCATATGGCCAAGGTGCTATTCGAGAAGAGATGGATGAAACAATGGTTATAGCATCGGGCCGCGGCTGACGGGCAACTGTCTTGGCTGGCAGATAGACCCGGAGATTGGACCCGGAAATTGGACCCGGAGGACCCGGAGATTAGACCCGGAACTTAGACCCGGAAATTGGATAGGAAGTTGAATATGGAAACGATTCATCTGTTGGAAAGTATCGCCAATACGGCGGACGGGGTATTCGCGGTGGACGAAGACCAGCGGATCGTCCACTGGAACGCGGGCGCCGAGAGGATCCTGGGATATTCGGCCAAAGATATGCTGGGCTGTTATTGTTTCGACGTTATGAACGGCGTCGATGAATCGTCCAACGCAGTTTGCTATCTGGGTTGCCCGGTCATTGATTGCGCCAAGGGGGGCTATCCCACGCCCGGCCGGGACTTGAAGGTCAAAGCCAAGGACGGCACAGGCCGGTGGTTGAGCGTGGTCCATACCTACATCACCGGCAACAACCGGCGTCTGGCCGCGGTGGTCCACATCTTCCGGGACATCACTCAGGGAATGGAGGCCAAGCGCACGCTGGAGCGCATCTCCATGGAGGTGTCGGCCTACGGCAGACCGGCGCCGGCCAAGGAACCGGAGACGCACCGGGACGGCGAACTGACCGAACGGGAGAAACAGGTGGCGGCCATGCTGGCCCAGGGCGAGGGGACCAGCGGCATCGCCAAGAAGTTGATGATCAGCAACGCCACCGCTCGGAACCACATCCAGAACATACTGGTCAAGTTGAACGTGCATACCCGGCTGGAGGCGGTGGCCTACGTGCTCCGGAACCGGGTGATCGACAACGAACCGGGGAATTTGATGCAGGGGCACTATGAGGAATGATGAATCTGCATCTGTTGCCCTGCGCTACCCCGCTCATAGAATGTTTAGGCATGGGGAAGGGGCCCCGTGATTCCGGGGGTGGCGCATCCCTAAATGGGGGCCAGACCTATGGGACCCGCAATCTTTGGACGAGACGAAGATGGCCGGCGCCGGGGCGTAACGCTGAGGTTCACCCCTGCTGAATGGGTGGCCTCCACCGGGCTCCTGATGATTGCCGTCGGCGTAACCATCGCGGTTATGACTGCAACGCCGCTGGCTCTGTTGCCCAGCATCACCTACGCCATCGCGGTGGGAATGGCCTACTTGGTCTACCGGCATTATCTGCGCGCCCGCCAGGATAGCGCGGCGACTGCTGAGCCGGCCAAGCAGAACGCCTCGCTCCAGCCCTCGTTTCAGCCCTCGTTTCAGATGAATGTCCACCCGCTTTTGGAGGCGGGCTGGGAAGATGCGCTGGGGGTGGATGTTCCAGGGTGGGTGGACCCGCCCGCCGCCACTTATTTCAAGGTGGTCGGTTCCAGAGGAATCTGCCCCAGGGGCATCACCCAGGGCGATTTCTTGAAATTGGCGGACTCCGGTTCGGTTACTCCCAGTCTTTGCGCCGAGGCCGAGGCAGTCCTGCGCATGGCGGTTGCGGACGACAGCGAAGTCAGGGAATGGTGTTGCCCGGTCTACGACCACCTGCTGGTCTTCAAAAAGCTGGAGAAAATCTCTTGAGGGCCAGCCCTTGAGCCGGACCTACGTTCAGCCAAACCTTCGATCCGGAATCTCCTGTTCAGAAGCCTCCCGGCCCCAATCACCGGAGATCCAATGCAAGGGGTCTCCGGTGATGCATCTGCACTACCGCAAATAGTGCCCGTGCATCTTCCAGGCCCAGTTCGCCCTTTCTATAGTGGCCTTAGTGGCCTTGTCAAACGCCATCAAGCGTTACCAACGCGTTCTCGGAGGTACGACGTGAAATTCGGACTGTTCTACCTGTTTAGCGACTTTGGCGACATCCCCCAAGATCAGATATTCAACGAGGTACTGGAGGAGATCGAGTACGGAGAGGAACTGGGTTTCGACTCGGTGTGGCTGCCCGAGCACCATTTCGCCGTCTATGGGATGTTGGGGAACCCGCTGACCATGGCGGCGGCCATCTCCCAGCGGACCCACCACATGAGGATCGGCACCGCAATCATGGTGCTGCCCTTCCAGCACCCGCTGCGGGTTGCCGAAGACGCGGCCCTGGTGGACGCCCTGAGCGGAGGGAGGTTGATGTTGGGAGTGGGCCGCGGATATCAGCCCCCCGAGTTCAAGGGGTTCGGCGTGACCCAGGAAGAGTCCCGGCCCATGTTCGTCGAGTCCTTCGAGATACTCCGGCGGGCCCTGAGCGGCGAGAAATTCGCCTATGAAGGTGTCTACTGGCAGATACAGGAGCCCACGGAGGTCTTCCCCAAGCCCATCCAGAAACCCTATCCACCGTTCTACATGGCGGCGATAAGCCCGGCCAGCTACGAGCTTGCGGCGAAGTTCGGCATCTCCCTGCTCCGGTCGCCCCAGTTCACCAACCTGGGCACGGTGGCGGAGGCCTTCGACGGATACCGGAAATTGATGTCGGACCAGGGGTTCGACGCCGACGCCATCGACCAGCCCTTCTCGGTCAGGACCTTTGTGGCCCCCACCGACGAGCAGGCAAAGGCCGAGACCAAGCATGTGGTGTGGTTCTATCACCTGCTGGCCACGCTTTTGCCAGGGGCTCCCGGCCGCCCGGCCCCGGCAACGGGCTACGAAAATTATCCCCGGGACCCCAGCGTGCTGTCCAAGATCACCGTCGAGGACGTATGGGAGCGGGGAACCGCCTTCGGGTCCCCGGAGCGGGTGATCACCCAGATGAAGCGGTACATGCATGAGGCGGGGGCGACCAGCTTCCTGAACCAGATGCGTATCGGTGGCCTGGAACACAAGAAGGTGATGCTCTCCATGGAGTTGTTCGCCAAACACGTGATGCCCGAGCTCAGGAAAGAGGAGGCCAAGATGAAGGCCGATATGAAAGTGGGCGGGGCCGCATAGCCGCCAGTGCCTTCAGGTAAACCGGGACCATAAAACTGGGTCCAGCAGACCGGCAGCAACCGCTGCCGGTCTCTTCTTTCGCCGGCCGGCCGGCGCGGCAGGTCGTGTATTTGGTTAAAGTATAAAAATTGATTCAAATTTGTTTTAAAATCCGTTGACATAAAGGCCATCCGGTAAGTAACGTCAGAAGACATAGAGCGGCGGAAAGGGACACGGTTGGCCCGGCCCCTTTAAATAAAAAAACCGTTTGCAATATTTGGGTCACAACCGGCCCGCCGCATTGGCGCGGGGATGGGCCCCGCCCCGGAGGTGGATCGTGGTAATCGAGAAAGACTTGGTGGAGAACGCTGCGGCCCAGGTGGGGCTCGAGGAGCAGACCGAGCCGGCCTGCCGGCACCATTGGGTCATCGAGCCGGCCAACGGCCCAGTTAGCTGGGGAGAATGTCAGATCTGCCATGAGGGCAAGGAGTTCCAGAACTCCATCGGCGACGTCGACCGGGACTATTAGACCGGCGGGCTTCGGCCCGTGAAACGGTGATGCGGCGACGGCCGGGCCCACGCACCGGCCGGCCGCGGGGAGAGTCCGCCGTAAGAATTCGGAGGGAGATGTGCGGTCCGGCCAGCCTCGGCTGGAGGGGCCGACACTGGAGGTAGGGAAAGATGAGAGTACTTTGGATCGGTTTCGGACAGGCAGGGGGCAAGATAGCCAATTCTCTGATGGGAATGAACCGCCGCCTCTACAGCGCCATCGCCATCAACACCGAAGAGGCCGACCTTTCCGGCTTGCCAAACGTCCGGGACAAGATCCTGATCGGGAAATACGTCCTCCGGGGACGGGGCGTTGGTTCGGACATCGACCTGGGAGCCAGCATCGCCGAAAAGTCACTGGCCCAGATGATGGACACCATCGACGCCAAAGTCAGGAAACACGACCCCGAAGTATTCTGGATCGCGGCGGGCCTGGGCGGGGGAACGGGGGCCGGGGGCAGCTTCGTCCTGGCCAACGAGCTCAAGAAGGTCTACAAGAATATCCCGGTCTACGGCATCGGCGTGGTGCCCTCGGTGACCGGAATGCCCAACGATAAAGAGGCGCTCAACCTCTCCAACACCGTCAAGGCCTTCGAGCTTTGGAACCACTACTTCAACAACATCCTGTTGGTGGACAATCAGCAGTACGAGCGGCCCAACGTGACCCGGGAGTCGGTGGAGCAGATGTTCCAACGGGTCAACGAGAAGTTGGCCCAGACTCTCACCACCATCATCAACGCGGGGGAGATACGTCCTCCGCCCCAGGAAGTGTTCAGCTCGTCGGAGATCAAAGCCACCCTGGGCCTCATCGGCGACGTCTCGACCATCGGCTACTGCGCCGAGGAGATCAAGATAAAGTCCCAGTTCTGGCGCAGTGGAATGGACCCTGGCACCCATGAACTGGAGAGCATCATCGAAAGAAGCGTCAGTAGGAGTTCCCTCACCTTCCCGGCGGACGTGTCGGGGGCCCGGGCGGCATCGCTCATCGTCCACGGCAGGCCGGAGCATCTGTTCACCCAGGCGATTGCGGTGGGCAGGGCCAGGCTGGAGGAGCTGACCACGGTGGGCAAGGTGCGCTACGGCGACTACCCTGACCGCCGGACCAAGTATCTGTCGGCGATCACCATCGTTTCCGGCATCACCGACTTCACCCGCATGGACCAGATGCGGAAGCGGGTGCAGGAACTGAACGGCGCCGCGCCGTCGAACCGCCATACCGTAACCGACAGCGTGGTGGAGCCTTCGGTGATCTAGGCAAAAATCCCCGCGGGCAGCGCAGGAAAGACCGGCGGATGCAAATTCCCGCCGGTCTTTGTTTTTTCAATGGCCGCGGTTGCCCGGACGGCGCTATAGGATTGCCACGGGGTTGACCGGGGAGCCGGTGCCGCCCACCACCCGCAGGGGGTTGACGGTGAGCAGGAACTCGTAGCGGCCCTCTTCGGCGCAGGCCTCGGCCAGGGGCTCCAAAAGTGCGT
>JACZXN010000133.1 GCA_022571575.1 Chloroflexota bacterium
CTGGCCAGATGGTAGACGGCGGCGCTTCCCATGCCGCCGACACCGATAACTATTGCGTCATATCCGGGCATGGCGTTTCTTTTAGTCTCAGTCCTCAGTGGGATTCAGTCTCCGGCGGGTTTAGTTTCTGGGAACAGCCGTGCCGGGGGTCTTCATGCGCATGCTGAAGACCGAAGTGCGGGCGGTGAACAACATGGTGCGGTTGTCCGGTCCGCCCCAGGCGCAGTTGGCGGGGATCTCCGGAAGCCGGATGATGCCCAGATGGTTGCCCGCTGCGTCGAACACCCAGCAGCCCTCGGAGCCGGTGCAGTAGATGCGTCCTTCCTGGTCCACCTTCATGCCGTCGGGAACGCCGTCCTCGGCGGAATACATGGTGGCGAAGACCCGGTTGTTGCTCAGGCTGCCGTCGGCGGCCACGTCGAAGGCCCGGATGAGTTGATGCTCGCAAACCTGCCCCTTCTCTTTCTCCTCCAGGCAGCGGCTGTCCCGGCGGGTGATGGCCACATATAGGATGCGCTCGTCGGGAGAGAAGGCCAGGCCGTTGGGATACTCGGTCTCCGAGGTGGCCAATGAGTGGACGCCGTCAGGGCTGATGCGGTGCACGCCGCTGAAGTCCAACTCCCGTTCGTCGTCCGTGAGCCGTCCGCCCGGGTCGGTGAAGTACAGGGTACCGTCGGAGCGGCCCACCACGTCATTGGGGCGGTTGATCCGCTTCCCGTCCAGGTGGGTGGCGATGGGCTGATAGGAGCCGTCCGCCCCGCGGCGGGTCACCTGGCGGCCGTCGCCCTCGCACATGATCAGGTTACCCTGGGTGTCGAAGGTCAGGCCGTTGGAGCCACCGCTGGGTTCCCGGAATACTTCTACCTGGCCGCTGGTGGACATCTTGTGGATCCGCAGCTCCCGGATATCGACGAACAGCCAGTAACCGTCCGGGTGCCACAGGGGGCCTTCGGTGAACCCGAAACCTCCGGCCAGTTTCTCTGCCGGCGAATCGGTTATGTTGGCGATCTGGTCGGACATGGTTCCCTCCATGATATGTGATTACATCGGGCGCCCGTTGGGGAATCTATTCCAGGTGGGCCAGATACTGCCCCTCGAAGTCCATCCCCGCCAGGTCGCTGAAGGCGTCCATCAGCCGGCGGGTGATGACGCCCGGGGCCTTGCCGCCGGCCACCGGTGTGCCGTTGAAGGAAGATATGGGGCAGATGCAGAGGCTGGTCGAGGTCAAGAAGGCCTCGTCGGCGGTGTAAGCGTCATACAGGTCCAGGTCCCTTTCCTCGACGGGCATGCCCAGGCCCGTGGCCAGGTTCATGGCGACGCCCCTGGTGATGCCCTCAAGCACGTATTGTCCCTTGGGCGTGGCGACGGTCCCGTCCTTCACCAGGAAGATGTTGGAGCCCCGGCCCTCGGTGAGGTTGCCGGACTCGTCCAATAACACCGCCCAGGCGTCGGGGTCGCTGGCCTGGGCCTCCAGGTCGCCCAGGATCAGGTTCAGATAGTTATGGGTCTTGGCGCGGGGACTGATGAAGCGTGGCGGCACTCGGGGCACCGAAGGGGTGATGATGGCCGCGCCGTCCCGGTATAAGGAAGCCCGGCGGGCAAAGGGGATGGGGTGGGTCTCGATGAGAATAGTGGGACGCATCTCGTCGCCGGGCTGGATGGGCTCGATGCCCCGGCTGATGCGCTGCATGACCCACATGTCCTGGCCGGACGGGAGAAGCTTGTAGTTGTGTTCCACCACCTGGCGGGACCAGTCTTCCATCTCCCGGGGGTCCATGCCCGGGTCGATGCGCAGGTAACGCAGCGAGTCGTACAGGCGGCGCACATGTTCCGTCAGCCGGAAGGGCGTGCCGTTGAAGGTCCGGGCGGCGTCGAAGACCGCGTCGCCGTAGAGATAACCCCGGTCCCGTATGGAGATGCCCACCTGGGACTCGGGCTTCAGTTCGCCGTTGAAGAACACGATTGGTCCGCTCTGCGCCATTACAACCACCTCAGAATCTTCGAGTGAGTCATGCCGAAGAGGAAACCAGCGGATGCTAGCGCTTGAAGGCGTTGGCGCCGGTGACCAGGGCCGGCATGCCGCCGAAGAGAAACGCCACGCCCACGGTCTCGGCGATCTCCTCCTCGGTCGCCCCAGCCGCGCGGGCCCGGTTGGCGATGTTGGCCACGCCGTCGGGATGGGCCAACAAGGCGTCGCAAAGCATGGTCATCAGGGTTTTCACCTTGAGTGAGAGGGCGCCGTCGGTCAGCACCGATTCCCGGGCGCCGTTCACAATCTTGAGGAGTTCGGGAGCGTCTTTCTGCAGAATGTCTTGCCAGGTGGCAGGCTGCGTCATTTCTCCTCCGGCCAACGGATGTGATTGCCGATGGGTGGCGTTGGCGTTGCGTTGGATCGAAAGCACGTTTGGACCGGGTTTTCGGCGTGAGCCACCCGGCCCTCGGCGTGAGCGCCATGATAGCACAGGGGAAGACTGACCTGGCCGCAACCGATATTCTTCACCGGGGAAGATGGCATCAGAGAAAGAGAAGCGGAGGGGAAAGATGGAGGCAGACCCATAAAATACCGGTGGCCGGAGGGGAGGGACCTCCGGCCACGAAGCTATTGTTTGCCGCACCCGCGCCGGTTGGCGCGAGGGCATCACCTGACGAATAGACACTTCAAAGTTGCGAATATCCCGCAACTCGGCGCTCTCGATCGACACGTTGTCCAGGGGGCGACAGCCGAATCAACCTGGCGACACTGCCGGCAGCCACCCACAAACACACATCCCCACACTCCACGCAGGGTGGCTGCAACAGGCCTGGGTCCTGATGATTAGGCGAGGTTCAGCGGCCAGAATCGAAAGACCGGCCCGCTGGCCCGCCATCCGCAATCAGGGAAGAAGAAAAGCCTAGGCCGCGGTTAAGCGGCCCCGATGCGAAATACCTTGGTGCCACAGGACGGGCATGTGCCCTGAGTGGCAGGTTTCCCGTTCTTCATCGTGATCTTCTCAGGGTCCTTGATCTCGCGTTTGCTCCTGCACTTCACACAGTAGGCTTCCATACACGCACCTCCCATCGTTAGGGTCGACATATTGTAGACTGGATGCCAGGACATGTCAACATATAGTATGCCAGTTTCTTAAATTATGGCAACTAATGAGACTACGTAGTCTCATCAATATGTTGTATGCCATGACACCGTGGAACCATTAACCAACAGACATCGGTGTACTTTCAAGTGCGTGGTGTTTAGAATATCCACCAGAATGGGAATGCTTTTAATCGTCCGTCACGGCGAGACCATCTGGAACGCCGAAGGACGGATCCAAGGACATACCGACGTAGGACTCTCGGACATGGGTGTTGAACAGGCACGCTTGCTGGGGGCGCGCCTGGCGTCGATTCCCATCGACGTTGCCTATTGCAGCGACCTGAAACGGGCCTCCGAGACCGCCAAACTGGCTCTCGGTGAGCGGGATATTGTCCTTAATAGGACCCCCAGACTCCGGGAGTACCACAAGGGCTCCTTCGAAGGAATGACCCTGGCTGAGATCGAGGCCCAGTTTCCCGACGACTATCCCAGATACCTGGAGAAGAACCTGGACTACGCGCCTGAGGGCGGGGAGACCACCCGGGGCGTGAGCTCGCGAATGGCGGAAATCTTCGGCGAGATCAAGGCCAAACACCTGAACGAGACTGTGTTGGTCGTTGGCCATGGCGGTTCGCTGCGGGCCGGCATGGTCTCATTATTGGGGATGCCCCTGGAAGGGAACTGGTCGTTCGCGTTCGGCAACTGCAGTTTGACCATGGTCGATACCTTCGAAGACAACGTGGTCCTGCGTCTCTTCAACGATAAATCCCATCTGAACGGGATGGCCGCGTCATGAAATGCTTTAACGAAGGAGCCCCCCTCTAGATGGCCGGACAGGTACTCATGGTCCAAGGCACCGCCTCCCACGTGGGCAAGAGCGTGCTGGTGTCGGCTTTCTGCCGCATATTCCGGCAGGACGGGTTCCGCGTGGCGCCCTTCAAAGCGCAGAACATGTCCAACAACTCCTATGTGACCGCGGACGGCGGTGAGATCGGCCGGGCCCAGGCGGTCCAGGCCGACGCCGCCGGAGTCGAGGCCAGGGTGGAGATGAACCCGATCCTGCTGAAACCCGAGGCCGACCACATCGCTCAGGTGGTGGTGATGGGCCGTCCCATGTTGTCGGCCAAGGCCAAGGACTACTTCGGCCTCAAGCCCCAACTCTGGGAGGCCGTGCGCACCTCCCTGGACAGTCTGCGCGAAGATTTCGACATCGTCGTTGTCGAGGGCGCCGGCAGCCCCGCGGAGATCAACCTGAAGGCCACGGAGATCGTGAACATGCGGGTGGCGCTCTACGCCAACGCCCCCGTCTTGCTCTGCGGCGACATCGACCGTGGCGGGGTGTTCGCCGCATTGGTGGGCACATTGGAGCTGTTGGAGCCCGAGGAGCGGGAGATAGTCAAGGGCCTGATCATCAACAAGTTCCGGGGCGACCCCAGCCTGCTCACCGACGGCATCACCTGGCTGGAAGAGCGCACCGGCATCCCCGTGGCGGGGCTGATCCATCACTTCAAGGATATCCACATCCCCGAAGAGGACTCGGTGGCCCTTGACGACGCCACGGCCCAGACGGCCCAGGCGGTATTGGACGTGGTGGTGCTCCAGCTTCCCCACATCGCCAACTTCGACGACTTCGATCCCCTGGCCCGCCATCCCGGCGTCGGTCTGCGGTACGTGGATTCTCCCGCCCAGTTGGGCCGCCCCGACCTGGTGATCATCCCCGGCACCAAGACCACCATCCCCGACCTGGCCTGGATGAACGAACGGGGTTTGAGCGAGGCGGTGAAGGACCTGCACGCCAACGGCGCCGCGGTGGTGGGGATCTGCGGCGGTTATCAGATGCTGGGGACCAGGGTCAGCGACCCCCTGCATATCGAGTCATCCATCGCGGAATTGGACGGCCTGGGGCTGCTTGATCTGACCACTGTGTTTGAGGGTACGAAAGAGACCCACCGGATCCGTGCCAGGGTCGTTGAAGCCACCGGTCTTTTGGCGGGCGCTGCCGGGTTGCCGGTCAATGGATACGAGATACACATGGGAAGGACCGTGGGCGAGGGTTTCGCGCCACCCTTCCGCATCGAGGACCGCGCCGACGCTCCGGTGACCGAGGCCGATTCCCTGGAGGGGGCGTTGGACCCGTCGGGCAGCGTGATGGGCACCTACATCCACGGCCTGTTCCACAACGGCGGGCTCAGGGACGCGATGCTACGGGAGTTGGCCCGCCGCAAGGGCGTGACGCTGCCGGATGCAAGTCCCGGATTGGACCTGGACCAGGAATTCGACAAACTGGCCGACTGGGTCCGCTCCAGCGTGGATATGGAATTGGTCTACCGGATATCCGGGCTGAACCGCGATTACGGCGCGGCCGGGGCCGGGGTTTAATGGCCTCCCAGCTATGTTTGGTGCTGGGAGGAGTCAGGTCGGGAAAGAGCGCCTTCGCCGAAAAGAAGGCCGCTTTATTCAGCCGGCCGGACGGGGGTCAGTCCACGCTGTACGTGGCCACTGGGCTGGCCATCGACGATGAGATGAAAGAGCGCATCCGGCGGCATCAGGAGTCCAGGCCGCCGCATTGGTCGCTCCTGGAGGAACCCTGCAAACTGGCGGAGAAACTTGCGCCGTTGCTGAAGGGCCCGGCAGGTCCGGGCGTGGTGATTCCA
>JACZXN010000134.1 GCA_022571575.1 Chloroflexota bacterium
TCTAGCCGGAGCGGCCGCCCTGGTCTGGGACCAGTTGGGCAAAGAGGGCTAGCTTACCCCCGCACCCCATCTGTTCTGAATCCTTCGCCCGCGTCGGAAAAGCTGATGTGTGTAGGGGCGTCCCGATGCATCGGGACGCCCCTACGTCTGTGCGGAAATGTTCCACCCGGGAATGTGATTAAATCCATCCGCTCATCCTGAGCTCCGACTGGAGGTCGAGAGTCTCCGCGATGCATCGGGGGACCTGTCGAAGGACGCTATTCCGGCGCGGGAGGAGGAGGGAGCATCCCCTTTAACTGGCGGAAAAGGCTGGTCAGGAAGACCCCTATCAGCAATGCTGATACCGCCACCGCTGTGGGTACAAGCCAGGGATAACGCTCGGTGAAAGGTTTCGGGGAAATTGTAGGTCCGGCGAATAGAGGGTTGCGGGTATGGGCTCCCAATCCGGCCACGGGCAGGTTCTCGGTGACCAGATAAGGGAAAATGTGTTCCAATTCGTAGGAGGGAGGCGTCGCATCGGGGTTTCCATAGTAGAGCCTGTAGGTGCCGCCGGGGTCCGCGGAAAAGATCAACTTTCGCGTATATCCGCTGGCCTGGAGACTCATTACGGCCAGCGGGTTATCGTCTTCGTTGAAAATGGTGAGGCGAAAATAACGGTGCCTGGACTCCGGATAGCTGATGGAAAGCTGACTGCCCACGAACTTTGGGGTATTGAAAGCGTAGAGGTTCTCGGACCGGCGGAGTACGGCCCACAACTGGTTGTCATGGCTCCCCTCCAAACTAACGCGGCGGTAAAAGTTCGCTGGTCCAATGGCCAGGGACAAGCGATTGGTTGGGAGCCCCCCGCTCCCCAGGTCGAATACCAGTTGCGTGCTCTGCTCCACCGGGTCCTCCACCCGCGCCGATATGTTTATCGGATAACCCGTCCGGCTAGGCGGTATCTGCTGGGAAAAAAACACCACCGCCCCCTGCACGTCCAGGGGAGGCAGTTCTCCGTCGATGATTCGGACCCTGAGGTAGCGCGCGGTGCTGGAAGGGTACTTCACCCGCGTATCCCTGGTGGTGAATCCCCGCGCCTCAATGGTGAAGTCAAATATCTGGCCGTCCTCGTCCAGTATCCTCCAGTTTTCTGCGTCCTCGCTTCCCTCTATCACGATGTCCCGCTGGAAATTTTCCGACGAAGTGCTTATCTCCAGCTCGTTGTGCAGAGTTCCTTGTTGGTTCAGATCCAGGACGAAGGTGGTGTGTTGACCGGGGACGCGCCCCAGGTCCCGCATGGTCACTGATACCGACGTCCGTCTCTGCTCCCCCCTTTCCACCAATAGAACGAAGGGCACCTCCATCTGGCTATTCTCTTCAACGATACGGAGGTCGGAGAGAGCCGGTGCGGCATAAGCAAAGACATCTGCGTCCGGCACGATTTCCACCAAGGAGGTCTCCGATAGAACTTGGGAAACCGGAATAGGTTTGAAAAACCGCCACGCCTGGGCGGAAAAGTCCGCCGACACGAGGGGAGCGGCCAGGAGCAACAGCGCCACCACCAGGGCCGCCACCGGCGGGAACTTGAACCTCAAACTAAGCCCTCTGGCCAAAGATGAACCCCCTGATCGCCTGGCTGTACCGCTGGTAAACCAAACCGATAGCCAGCATCAAGCCTCCCAGCGTAACGAACGCGGCGACTCTGTAGCCTCGTTCCATCAAGAATATGTCGAAGACGAATAGTTTCACGACGGGGATAACCAGGAGCGCCATCCCCGCCAGCCGCACTCTGCCCGCCTGCATGGCGATACCAACGCCGATTATTCCAATGGCGTACACCGCCCAAAGCACGGTTAATGAAAGTTGCATCGCGCTGAAGTGATCGGTGCGTAGTTTAACTTCTTGGCTGTCGAAGAACCGGACGGCTTCGGCGCTCAGGAACCACAGGGTGACAAAGTTCGCCACCACCACCAGAACTTGAAACACGTAACCTTCACGCTCCGTCAACCGGTCCTTTTCTCTGTTGTAGAGGTAGGCCGCGGCCACCAAGACCCCCAGTACGATCAGGAAGACTGCGAAATGGAAGTTGATGACCGGCAGGAATGTGAGGGGGTCCAACCGCACCATAAAGGTATCGAACAACAGTAGCTTGAGACCAGGAACGGCCAGCAGTCCCAGGCCCACCCAACGAATAGGGGCATGCCGTTTGGCCATTCCGATGGCCAAGATCCCGAAGGCGTAAATCGTCCACATGGCAGTCAGCGTGAGGAACTTGGCGTTATCCAAGCTCTGCGCCGTCATTTCGCGGGAAAGGAGCAGTATTCGGCTGTCGAAGTAGGCGATGACCTCGGCGGTGAAGAGCCACAGGGTGAGGAAGTTGGCCACTCCCGCCAGGGCCGGAGCGGCATATTCCTCCCAAACCTCAAGGTGTTCCCGCTGCCTCCAATACAGATAACTGGCCACCGAGAATGCGGCGATGGCGGCGGCGAAGGTGGGAAAACGCTCGTTGAGCACCGGGCTGAAATTCACCAATTCCACCGGCGTATCGAAGATCAGCAGGCGGATGGCGGCCACCCCCAGCACGCCCAGGCCGAAGGCGCGCATGGGCCACCTTGCCAGCAGGAAGCCCACCCAAACCAAGACTGCGCCTTCCGCAGCCCAGGCCACCGATACCCAGTTGCCGCTCAACTGCAACGGCACCGCGACGGTGAGGAATACCACGGCGATGGCCAGTGTATACAAGGCCACCTCTGGAGGTGCGCCCGCCCGCTTGATGGTGGCGTACGACACCAGGCCATACAAAAGAGAAAGGCAAAGTGTTATCGGGCCGAACCAGATCCGGTACTCCTCCCACAGCAGGCCAACGGTCAGGGCGTAGTAGCCCGACGCGTTGAGGGTCAATAGGGCCCGGTCGACGGGCCCGGGGACCCGGCGCCACAGGATGTGGAAGAGCGTGGTAGCGCCGACAAACACCAGGAAAACACCGGTCAAGAACAGGTAGACCGGCAACACGCTCTGGGAAGGAAACTGGTCCAGCCAGAGGGCGAAGAGGCCATAGGAGCCGGCCAAGCCCACCATGGTGAACCACCTCCAGTTGCGGAAGGTGGATACGGCCAGTATGCCCAGGTCAATAACCAGGATGTATAGGAGCACTAGGCGAGGGTCCGGGAGGTCCCGCCCCAGAAGCACGGGGGTGATGAAGGCCCCCACGATGCCCAGCAACGCGATGACCAACGACTCGTACCGGAGTGCCAACAGCACGCTCAAGACGACGACCAAGGCCAGGAAAAGGAAGGCCGGCACGGGTAGGATGAGTTCGTACAAGCCGAAGGCGGCGTAGATCGACAGGTAGAGTATCCCGATCCCTCCCGCCGTGACCGGTTGGGCCCAGAGGGGGACTCGGCGCCGGCTGTACTCGCCGGCAGTCAGCAGGACTATTCCGATGACGATTCCCAGAGAGACCCGCCCGATGGGCCCGATCCAGTCGTTATCGAAGGCCAGCTTGAGAAAGAAACCCGCTCCGATGATGAGGGCCAAGGCGCCGATTATGGCGAACCAGTTTTTGCCCAGTACCTGCTCCCAGTCCACGGAGAACCCTCTGGATGGAGGACCGAAACCACGGAGAGCGGCCACTGCGGCGGCGGCCTGCCGTCCTGCCCATGGTGGGGAGGCGGGCCTAGCCCCGCCTCCGGTGGCGCCGGAGGACGGGGCAGCCGAAGCGCTGGGTCGGGTTGACAGGGGAGCAGACGTGGTCGAGGGGGGTTGTGGCCGGTCTGGAGCGGCGCCTGGGCGCGTTAATTCCAGCCGCGATATCCGGTCCTGAAGGCGGTCCAACGAAAGCCCCAACTGGCGGAGCTCTATCCGGACCTCACGCAGCTCCGCGTCTGGGAGTGGCCCATTTTCCTCTGGACGGGTTTCCGCCGTTGGCCCTTCCTGTGACGGTGCGCCGGTCTCTAATTGCGTGCCGCAGTAGGTGCAGAACTTACTACCGGCCGCATTTTCCCGCTGGCACCCGGGGCATCGTATTGGCGTGATCGCGGGCTCCTCTTCCAACCGTTTGATACGGAGGTTTCCGCCAGCTTATCACGCCAATCCCGATGTTAAGGGCTCCACAACGCCCACGATATGACGGGAATCCCCAGGGGGACCGGCAGCTTTACGCATGGATATGGTAACCATATCTACGGACACTCCAAGGGCCTACGGCCTCCAGGAAACCCGGCTGAGCCGGCGCCGCCTAGACTATGTAGCGGCCTCCCATGACGTTCAGCCGGTCGCCGGTTATGTAGCCGGACTCGTCGGAGGCGAAGAACAGGCAGGCATTGGCGATGTCTTGCACCGTGGCCTGGCGGCCCATGGGCAGGGACTTCAGGTGTTCGTCCGACCCCCGGCCGGCGCCGGCCTGGAACTCGGGGTACCACTCCGGGTTGCCACGGGAGGTGTCGGTGGAGCCGGGGTTCACCATGTTGGCGCGCACGTTGTAGGGCGCCATCTCCGCCGCCACGGCCCGTATCAGGCCCAGCAGGCCGGTCTTCGCCGTGGTCACCACGCTGGTGTCGGGGCGTCCGGTGATGGCCGACTGCCCGCCCATGACGATGATGCTGCCGTTCTTGCGCTCCATCATCCCCGGCAGCACCGCCTTGAACAGGTAGAACGCCGAGTGCAGGTTCACCCCCAGGGTGGTGTGCCATTCCTCGTCGGAGACCTCCAGGATGGGTTTGTGCGGGCGGATGGCCACGTTGCTAACCAGGATGTCGATCTTGCCCAGCGCCTTGATGCCGTCCTCCACCATCTTGCGGACACTGGCGGCGTCGGATACGTCGGCGATCACCGTGTGGGTTTTCACTCCCAATTCCCGGCACTTCCCAGCCACCTCCTCCAGTTCGGCCTGGCTGCTGCGGGTGTTGAGGACCAGGTCGGCGCCCTCGCGGGCAAAGGTCAAAGCGACCTCTCGTCCGATGTTCCGGCTGGCGCCGGTGATGAGGGCCGTCTTTCCTTCCAGTCGCATGGTTATTCCACCTTGTTGTTGTTCATTTCGCCGGGGCTCTCGCTTTGATAGCCCGTTTTCTGATCAGCGGGGAGTCCGGCGGCCTAGATTTTACCACCTTGACCGGGCGGGAGCGCGGTGTAAAATTGGCCAGGACGGGCCGCCCCCCGGCGTATTCGGATGACAAGAGGTGAAACCAACATGAAATGGTGCAGATTCTCCACCGGAGGCCCCATCTCCTACGGAATAATCGACGGAGACACGGTGACCGAGGTCGAGGGCACCCCCTTCGACAGCTACAAGAAGACAGCCAACACCCACAAGCTGGACGCGGTGAAGCTTGAGGTCCCGGTTATCCCGCCCACCTTCTACGCCGCCGGCATCAATTACCCGGAGCACGTGACCTGGGCCGCCCAGATGCGCGGCGAGGAGCCGGTCCTGCCCACACAGGCCGACGTGGGCTACCGGGCCGTCAACGCCCTGGTGCCCGACGGACACGACATCATCGTGCCCAAGGACGCCACCGAGATGCTCCAATACGAGGGCGAGTTGGTGGTGGTGATCGGCAAGACCTGCCGCAACGTCACCGAAGAACAGGCCCTGGACTACGTCCTCGGTTACACCATCGGCAACGACGTCAGCGAGCGGACCTGGCAGCGGAACGACCGCACCATGTGGCGGGCCAAGAATACCGACACCTTCAAGCCCATGGGCCCCTGGATCGTCACCGGCCTGAACCCCGACGACCTGCA
>JACZXN010000135.1 GCA_022571575.1 Chloroflexota bacterium
GCTCCGAAGACCTGCAACCGCTCCACGAAACTGGCGGTGGCTTGCAGGGTCTTGCCCTCGGGCAGCGCCACTCCGCCGGCGAATAGCTCCAACAGCACCCGGTTGTCGACGGCGGGAAGGAAATTGACCAGGAATGGCTCCTGGGCCAATCGGTCCGCCAAGCGTCTGGCCTGTTCGGCCGGCGAGCCGGCCGGCGGGCGCGCCAGAAAGCCCAGGGCCGAGGCCAGTTCACGGGCGCGGTCCATCTCCCCAGCCAGCGAGGCCAGGTAATCAGGGTGGGCCCGCTGCAGTGTCACCTTGTCCTGAAGATACCTGCGCCAGAACTGGAAGTCCTCGTCGTTCTGGGGATCGCCGATCAGAAGATCGAATTGGCTGGCCAGGTCGCGCAGCCGCTGTTTCTCCTCGGTTTCCAGCACCCTTTCCGCGGTGAGTAATATCTCCGCGGCCGGAGTTATCGGCGTGAGCGAGGGGTACTGTCTCAGGTCCAGGTGCTCAAACCCCAGCCACTTGCCCGCCGCTGTTTTTTCGTCTTGGGATAGAGATTGGTACCAGCCGGCCGCGCCGTACCAACTGCCGAAGCGTCCCGCCGACAGGAAATTGACCCAGTATTTCTGCAGTATGGGCGGCACCAGTTTGAGGCTGCCGCCGGTGGTGGAGACCACGTCCGCCTCCAGGTTGTGGAACACCGGCTCGGTGTTGTCGATGGAGATGTCGGGCAGGTTGCGCAGCCGCTGCCGGAGCAGTTCGTAATCGTCGGGAGGTTGGGCCATGAAGGTCAGGATGTCCTGGTGGTAGCTCTCCATGGCTGAAGAAAAGCCCCCGCCGTCAGGTATCTCCCAGGTAAGGTCTGGCCGGCCCGCCACGGGAAAACCTCCCCAATAGGAGTGGCCCAGTTCGTGGATCACGCCGATGGGCTTGGCCTCGCCAACCCCGGCCCAATCGTTGAAGCCGTAGCTGCCGAAGAAGCCCGGGTCCCCCTCCATCTGACGCAGGTCCAGGCTGCGCAGCAGGGCCTCCCCCGCCTCGGTGGGCTGGTAGAGGGCCACCACCGCGTCCAGGCGTTCTTTGACCCAATCCGCGGCGCCGGGATGGGGGGTGGGCAGAGCGGCGGCTGGGGCAGCCGGACTTCGGAGGGGGACTTTGGGAGCGGGTGACGGCGCGGCGGCCGTGGCAGTGGGGCTTTCGGTAACGGCGTTGAGAACAGGCGAAGGGGTTGATGCCGCACTGCTGCATGCTGTGATGAGCAGGCAGAACACGGTGGCCGACAACCCGCGGATCATGGGCGGGCGAATCAGACGACCTCGAGGGGTTCCTCGGTGACTGCTCCGTCGTTTATCTGGAAGATGCGCACAACCGGGTTGTCCAGGTCCATCAGGGACACCAGCACGTAGCGAACGTCGGGCCAGAGCGCGGCGGTCCCCTCGGCGATGCGCACGTCGGTGTCGGAGGGATAGGCTTCGCTGCCGGTGTGGGAGTGGTAGATGGCCAGCAGGTCCCAGTCGTTGTCACCAGCCTCGGAGTCGACTTTGACCAACTCCCCAGGGTCCATGGAGAACCGGTACGGGCTGGCTTCCACGTTGGACATCCTAAAGGCCTTCATGACCGTGCCGTCCGGCCCCGCCAGGATGCCGCAGCACTCGTTGGGCAGGTCTTCCTTGGCGTGGGCCACCATCTCGTCGATGAATTCCTGTCTCATCTGGACCAATCGGTTAACTCCGGGTGAAGATTCGGAACAAATAGCGGCCGGCCTGCGTCAAGAGGGGTATGACGCCGCCCCGTGGTTTGGATATGGCAAGTGTGGATATGGCAAGTGTGAATATATCAGAGGAATCCTGGGGTGAACAGCGGCATCAAACTTGGCATCAACGAAAATGGGAACGGGACCCACCACGATTCACACAGCCCGCTCCCATGTTGGAATCAATAAAAAGAATCAATCAAGGGAATCAATAAAAGGAATCATCAGATGTTTTATTTCAAAGCCTGCCGAAAATGCCGGGGAGACCTGACCCTGGAGAAAGACGCCTACGGCTCCTTCCTGAAGTGCCTGCAGTGCGGGACCTATGTTGACGTTGAAGAAATCAAAGACACGCAGGGCCATCGATCCGTGTTGAATGGGTTTGCGTCGAATAGAATTGCGGTTCGGGCGGTGAGCGCGAAGAAAGCCAAAAGCGCCGTTTCCGCTTAGCTCCCAGTCCTATCTCCCGGGGTCTTGGGCCCACGCACCGTATCGGTGCACCGCCGCTTCTTGTTCCGGGGTCTGGATCGAACCCGGACGGAGTTGCCGCAGCCGGTTGATCGCCTCGGCGGGCTCTTCGCCCCGGTGCACCAGGTAGCAGGCCAGCACCGTGCCGGTGCGGCCGATGCCCGCGTAGCAACTGACCACCACCGGCTTCCGCGCTCCGGTCTGTTGGTCGATGAACTCGATCATCCGTTGGATCTGTTCCAGTTCGGGCGGTGTGAAATCAGGCACCGGCTCAAACATGTCCACCAGGTCGACCATGCTTCCAGTGTCGGCGGCGATGGTCCGCTCCTCCATCCGGATCACGGCGCGCACGCCCTGGTCATGGAGAAAAAACAGGTCCTGAAAGCTGGCCGGCCCCTGGGAGCCGGCCAATTCGTCCTCCAAGACCCAGCCAAAGTTCATGGGACCCAACTTTCTCCCCCTAGTCCCTGACTTACCGTTTGCCGCCGGCCTCGATCCGCCGGCGCACTTCCTGCCCGGTCAGCGTGTCCACCGACACAACCTTGTTCCTCGAGCTTTGGCCCCGGACTATCTGAAGCTTGGACTTGCTGATCCCCAATGTCTTGGCCAGCAGGGCGATCACTCCGGCGTTGGCCTTGCCTTCCGTGGGCGGGGCCGTGACCCGCAGTTTCAGTGTGCCATCCTCATAGCCGTCCACCTGGCTACGAGAGGCTTTTGGTAGGACCCGCACCTTCAGTGTGCAACTCTTTTCTGTTTTAAGGCCGGGTTTCAAGTCCATGGTCTTTACGCCTGTCAGGCGTGATGGGAAGGCCGGCCATCGGGGCCGTCTGGTATATTAACCCTGCAGGCTCTCAGGCGGCAGGAGGTGTCCCGTGGAGTATACCAACATCAAACTGGAGAAGGTAAATCGGGTGGCCACCATCCGGCTCAACCGTCCGGACGCCCTCAACGCCCTGAGTCCGGAGGTGCTGGCGGAACTCTCGTTCGCCGTGGCCGAGGCGGGCAATGATGAGTCCATCAAAGTATTGGTGATCCGGGGCGAAGGACGGGCCTTTTGCGCCGGGGCCGACCTCACCTATTTTCAGACCACCTTCGATGACCCGGCCCTGCTGCCGGAATACGTGGCCCAGATCAACGACACACTGTTCCAGATCGAGAAACTGCCCATCCCGGCCATCGCGGTGGTGCATGGCTTCGCACTGGCGGGCGGCCTGGAACTGATGATGGCCTGCGATATGGCCCTGGTGGCCGAAGATGCCCGCATCGGAGACCAACACGTGAACTTTGGCCTGATGCCCGGAGGCGGCTCCACCCAGCGGCTGCCCCGGCGCGTGGGCCTGCAACGGGCCATGGAGCTGCTCACCACCGGGAGGTGGCTCTCCGGGACCGAGGCCGTGGAGTGGGGGCTGGCCCTGCGCGCCGTCCCGGCGGAGGGACTGGACGAGGAACTGGAGAAGCTGCTGGAACCGCTGCGCACCAAGAGCCGCGCCGGCCTTTCGCTCATCAAGTCGGTGACCCTCCGGGGCATGGGCCTGTCCATCGAAGACGGGGTGGCCCTGGAGAGTCACGCCTTCGTGCAGTACATGACCACCTCTCCGCACCCGGCGGAGGGGATCCAGGCGTTCAAAGAAAAGCGGCAACCGGAGTTCTAGGCGGCTCGCGGGAGCCATATTGAGCCTGGCTGGTTCGACACCCACTTGGGCCGATGCTATGATTCAAAGTCCCTGTGCGAGCGCCGCTCCCGGCCTTTCGGCCAACCCTTTGATACGAAACTAAACACAGTGCTCACGGATCGAATCACGCCCAGGCGGCGGGTAAAGATCGCGGGCAGCCACTGGATATACGGCTTGAAGATAATCGACATTCTGAAGGAAACGCGCCCAGTCTCCTTCGAATTCTTCCCTCCCCGAACCGCCGAGGGCATACCGGCGGTGCTGGAGACACTGCATGGGTTGCGGGCGTACTGCCCGGATTTTGTGTCGGTGACCTACGGGGCCGGCGGCTCGACCCGGTCTTTCACCGAGGAGATCACCTTCCAGGCCAAACGGACCGCCGGAGTGGAGGTCATGGCCCACCTGACCTGCGTGGGCCAGACCAAAGAGGAGATCCACGAAGTGTTGGAGCGGCTGGAGGCCGAGGGCGTTGAGAACATCATTGCCCTGCGCGGCGACCCGCCCCGGGGTTCCACGGAATTCGTGCCCACGCCCGGCGGGTTCCAGCACGCCACCGATCTGTTGCGGCACATAAAGTCGAACTTCAAGTTCGGCGTGGCTGCTGCCTGCTACCCAGAGGGTCATACCGAATCGGTGGACCTGGATGCAGACCTGAAGTACGTCAAGCAGAAGGTGGACAATGGGGCCGATTTCCTGGTGACCCAACTGTTCTACGACAACCGGTACTTCTTCGATTTCGTGGAGCGGGCCCGCGCCGGGGGCATCGACGTGCCCATAATTCCGGGGGTGTTGCCGGTCTTGAACTCGTCCCAGGTCCGCCGTTTCACCGTCCTCAGCGGCTCCAAGATACCCCCAGCCCTGGACCGGTTATTGGACAAATACGCCGATAACGACGACAGCGCCCGCGACATGGGGGTGGAGTATGCCACGGATCAGGTCCGCGAACTCTGGGATTCGGGCGTGCCCGGTGTCCACTTCTACGTGTTGAACCGCAGTTACTCCGTATCCAGGATCCTGGACAATCTGAGATTACCCGGCCACCACCGGGAAGATTGATCCACCGGCAGGGCCAGGCGATGCTAACGACCGGCGTCGACATCATTGAGATTCCCCGTATCCAGCAGGTGTTGGACCGCTACGGCCAACGCTTCTTGGACCGCGTCTTCACCCCCAGCGAGATCGCCTATTGCCGTGGCCGCGCGCCCAACCTGGCCGGCCGTTTCGCCGCCAAGGAGGCGACCATGAAAGCGCTGGGCACCGGCGTCCGTGGCGTTGGTTGGAAGGATATCGAGGTCGTGCGAGCGGAAAGCGGCGCTCCCAGTGTGAAGCTCCACGGAAGGGCCGAGCAGCGGGCGAAGCGGTTGCAGGTGGGTGAGATATCCCTCAGCATGTCCCACTCCCGCGAATATGCGGTGGCCTTCGTGGTTGCCCAACGGAAGAACAGTCTGGGAGACTAGAACTTCTATCGATAGTCGGCGCTCCCACCACCGTAGTCGTCGCTCCCACCACCGTTCGTGGTGAGCCCCGTCGAACCATGAATGCGCCGAAGCCAGGGTCCTTCGACGGAGTCCGATATGATTGAGACTCTCGACCTACGGTCGGACTCAGGACCAACGGATGACCATGGCGGCTATCTCCAAAACTAGGTACATAGAATGAAGATTGTCACCGCCGCCCAGATGACGGCCATAGAGCAGGCGTCGGAGCAGGCCGGAGTCAGCACCGATGTCCTGATGGAGAACGCCGGCCTGGCCGTGGCCCAAGGTGCGCGGGACCTGGCCGGCGCGGCCGGGGTGCGGGTCATGGTGCTGGTTGGTCCTGGAA
>JACZXN010000136.1 GCA_022571575.1 Chloroflexota bacterium
CGCGTGGGCTTTCCCCTGAGGCACTGGCGCGATTGCGGCCCGGCATCGTCTATGTCTCTCTGTCCGCGTTCAGCCATGTCGGCCCTTGGGCGTCACGCCGCGGGTTCGACACGGTGGTGCAGACCGTCAGCGGTATCACCAGCCGGCAGGGGGACCTTTTCCCGGGCGCCGAGCCGGGCCCACAATTCTATCCGGTGTCGGCCATCGACTATCTCACCGGCTATCTGATGGCGTTCGGGGCGCTGGTGGCCCTGGAGCGCCGGACCCGCGAGGGCGGCAGCTGGCTGGTGCGGATCTCGTTGGCGCAGGTCGGGCGCTGGCTCGTCGGACGCGGCCAGGTGCCGGACTCCGATCTTAAAGACGTGCCGGTGGAATTTACCGCCGCGGAGCTGGACCGCTGGTCCATGGAGACCAACACGCCGGCCGGCCGGCTCCGGCATCTCGGGCCGGTCTTGAGCCTTTCAGAGACGCCGCCGCACTGGGCTCGGCCGTCGGTGCCGCTCGGCTACAACGAGCCGGTGTGGCCGGAGCGGTGAAATTAGCCGAACCGGACCGTGATAAGCTACGTCAGCCTAGATATTAGGTCTATAAAACCGGAACTCAGACATGCACATGAAGATAATTTTCGCAGCGGTCATATTGGGTCTCCTGGCAATATTGGCCGCCTGCGAGACGGAAACCGGTATCGCGAAGTCGATGGTGGACGAGGCCCCCGAATTTCGGGTATCGGCCGCCCAATTGTCCGCGGAATACGAATCGAACGAAAGCGCGGCGAACGCGAAATACAAAGGAAAGGTGATCCTGGTCACCGGGGTTATCAGCAAGGTCTACCGGGGCTTCTTGTACACTCCATACGTGGAATTGGAAGCCGGCGTGCGCTGCAATTTTAGCGACAACGAAGACGCGGTCATGCTCGCGCTTTCCGAGGGCCAAACGATTTCGATGAAAGGGCAGGGTGACAGATTGCTCTCATCGATCATAGGGGTTGAGCTCCGTGGTTGTACCGTGGAATGACCTGTTTTCATTCCGGTGATCGACGCCCTCGGCAGCCAACGGCATCAACCAATGGCCGGACATTGCTCCGTGCGGCGTTGAATTGCCCGCCGCGGCCCGTCTAAACTTATGTAACCACTGCCGGTGATGCAGAACCTTCTCGGCCGTGGGCCCCACGGAGGCGGCAATGGTAGTCCTGGCCATCGTACTCGGCGGAATTATCGGCGGTATCCTCGCTGTCCTCGGCACGCTGCTGGTCCGCGGGGACCTGGGCGTACGGCTGCCCAGGGCCCTGGACCCCGAATACCGGCACCACGAAGTGGTAAGCTGCGGCGTGGTGATGGGCATCGGGATGAAAGCGGGTTCCGTGGGCGCCGGGGCCGGGGCGATTCTGGGGTTGCTGGTCTTCCTGTTGGCCTTTTAGTTCCAGGCTTGCTCCCACCCTCGAAACGCGAGAGAATCTATACATTCGACCCATAGAATGCGCCGGCAGATGACCGGCAGCGAGTGGAGATATGTACGCAGTAACCAACCGGATCAAGGTCCAGAAGGGCCACGGCGCCGAGATGGAAGAGGTCTTTGGAAAGCGGGGCGGAGTCGAGAAGGAACCGGGGTTCAAGAGCTTCGAGCTATGGCGGCTGGACGCCGATGAAGACCACGAGGAATACCTGGTGGTGACCCGCTGGGATTCCAAGGAAGACTTCAAGAACTGGACCCAGAGCGATTCCTTCAAGCAGGCCCACGCCGGGCCTCCCCCGGCCTACATCATGGGACGGGGCGAACTGGCCAATTTCGAGGTCAAAATCTCCTCCGACGAGGGCTAGCGGAACAGAAGCCGGAAACGGTGCAAGGGCCTGGTTAGATTCAAAAACGTAGGGGCACGGCAATGCCGTGCCCCTACGTTTTTGAGATGAGTTCCATCTTGAGGCGGCCGGCGATTGGCGCCGCGACCCCGTGATGCGCTATTTGCCGTGGCAGCGTTTGTACTTCTTGCCGCTGTTGCAGGGGCACTTGGCGTTACGGCCAATCTTGCCCTTCTCCGGCTGCATGAGCCGTTTCTCGTTGCACAGGGCGCAGGTGCAAGCCGGGGGATGTTCGCTGTGCCAGTTGGTCCTGGTGGCCATGACTTCCCGATCGTTCTCGGTCCCATCGAACGAGAACTGATATTTGATTAACTCCATCCTACAACCCCGGCATTTCCCATTCAAGGAAGCCGAACACGAGAAAGACCCCCCCGTAGCCCCAGGGAACGCGGCGAGCCGCCGGTGAGCCGCCGGTTGACGAAATTTCGGGGGACACTACAATACGGGCCTGATGATCCTTCGCGGTTCTGCCGCTTCTGGAGTGACGATGCCCGGTGCCCAAGGGGGAATCGACTTTCTGCTGGCGCCCTACCGAGTCTTGGACCTCACCGACGACCGTGGCCTGCTCTGCGGCAAGATACTTGCCGACCTGGGCGCCGACGTGCTCCAGATCGAGCCCCCGGGCGGCAGTCCCGCCCGGAACATCGGACCCTTCTACGGCGACGACCCCCGCCCCGAGAAAAGCCTGTACTGGTGGGCCTACGCCGCCAACAAACGAAGCATCACCCTGGACCTGGAGCAGAGGGACGGCCGGGCCCTGCTGGAGAGACTGGTCGAGAAAGCCGATTTCCTCATCGAATCCCACGCCCCCGGCTACCTGGAAGACCTGGGCCTGGGCTACGAGCACCTGGCCGGCATCAACCCCCGGCTGGTCATGGTCTCCATCACCCCCTTTGGGCAGGACGGCCCCTATTCCAACTATCAGGCGTCGGACATCGTCGGCATGGCCCTGGGCGGGTTCATGTACCTGACCGGCGACGAAGACCGCGCCCCCATCCGGATCAGCTTCCCCCATTTCTACCTCCACGGCGGCGCCGCCGGCGCCGCTGCCGCGATGCTGGCCCACACCCACCGGGTCACCACCGGAGAGGGGCAGTACGTGGACGTTTCCTGCCAGCAGGCGGTGGCCAAGACCCTGGCCCACGCGCCCCAGATGTGGGACATCGAGGGGGTGATCCTGAAGCGCATGGGCGTCTTCCGGCAGACCTCCGGCGAGAACCGGGTGCGCATCAACTGGCCCTGCAAAGACGGTTATGTCAACTATATGGTCCAGGGGGGGAGCGTTGCCTACAGCACCCGGGCCCTGTTGGCCTGGATGCAGGAGGACGGTTTCGAAGTGACCGGACTGGAGGCCATCGATTGGGAAGAGATGGGGTACGGGGCGATCACCCCGGAACTCATGGCCCAATTGGGCGAGCCCCTGGGAGAATTCTTCAACGGCCACACCAGGGCCGAGTTGGTGCAGGGGAGTCTGGACCGCCGGATATTGCTGTTTCCGGTGGCCACCCCCTCCGCCCTCCAGGACCATCCTCAGCTTGAAGCCCGCGGGTATTTCAAGGAGATGGAGCACCCGGAACTGGGCGCGGCCGTGCGGTATCCGGGGGCCTTCATAAAGTCGGGCGACGGCGGCGACATCGCCGGCCTATACCGCAGGCCGCCCCTGATCGGCGAGCACAACGTGGAGATCTACCAGGGGGAATTGGGCCTTTCCGGCCCGGAGGTCGAGTCCCTGAAACGTACCGGTGTGATATGACTGCTCAACGAGATTCCAAGAGATCCCCGGCCGCCGGCAAACCCCTCGACGGGGTCAACGTTCTGGACTTCTGCTGGGTGGCCGTGGGCCCCATGACCACCAAGTACCTGGGCGAGTACGGGGCCACCGTGGTGCGGGTGGAGTCGGCCAAACGGCCCGGCACCCTGCGGAGCGCCGCTCCCTTCAAGGACGGCGTCTCCGGCATCAACCGCAGCGCCTACTTCGCCAGCTACAACGCCAACAAGATGGGCATATCCGTCGATATGCGCCATCCCCGGGCCCGCGAGTTGATGCTGCGCATGGCCAGGTGGGCCCACCTGGTGACCGAGAATTTCACCCCCGGGACCATGGAAAGCTGGGAGCTGGGTTTCGAGCAGTTCAAAGAGGTGAACCCGGGCATCGTCATGTTCAGCACCTCCATGATGGGACGGGGAGGCCCCATGGAACGGCAGCCGGGCTTTGGGCCGGTGCTGTCGTCTCTGGTGGGCCTGACCAACCTGACCGGCTGGCCCGACCGGGACCCGGTCAACCCCTACGGGGCCTACACCGACTTCATCGTCCCCCGGTTCGCCGTGGCCGCGATCCTGGCGGGGTTGGACCGCAGCCGCCGCACCGGCGAGGGCATCCACATCGACATGTCCCAACTGGAGACCACCCTGCACTTCTCCGCGCCGGTGCTGCTGGACTACGCCGTCAACGGCCGGGAGCAGTCCCGCATGGGCAACCGGGACCCGGGCGCCGCCCCCCACGGGGTCTACCCCTGCGCCGGAGACGACCGCTGGATCGCCCTGGGTTGTTTCTCAGACGCCCACTGGGAAGGACTGCAACGGACCATCGCGCCCGACGGCACGGGTTGGCCCTACAACCCTGATTTCGCCACGCTCCTGGGCAGAAAGGCCAACGAGGACAGTCTGGAGGGGTTGTTGTCCGGCTGGACCAGTTCCTGGGAGGCCGGGGCGCTGATGGAGACGCTACAGAGCGCCGGGGTCCCCGCGGGAGTGGTCAACGACTGCCGGGACCTCTTCGACGACGCCCAACTGCAGCACCGGGGCCACTTCCAGTGGCTGGACCACCCCGAGATCGGGCCCTACGCCACCGACACCAGCGAGATGGTCTTTTCTCTGAGTCCGGGCAGTCTGGACACGCCGGCCCCACTCTTGGGCGAGCACACCAGCCACGTCCTAAAAGACCTCATCGGCCTGTCCGACGACGAGTACGCATCGTTGGAAGAGGACGGGGTGCTGGAGTAGGACCAAGCCTTCAGCTTTCAGCCATCAGCTGCCGTTGTGAACTGAAGCGGAGGGTGGTCCCGGCCAGGACCAGACTGATCGACGTGAAGCTGATCAAGAACAGGGCCAGCTTCAGGCTGTCGAAGGCCTCCTGGAGGAACCCGGTGATCAACGGGCCCATGGACGTTCCCACCGAGGTCATCATCATGGTGAAGGTGAAGGCCACCGCCAACTCCCTCGGCCTGATCCTGGGCAGGTGGAAGGGGACCGTCACCAAGATGGGGAAGAATGCCCAGGCCACCCCATTCAAGAAGGACAGCGCGAACAGAGCGGGCACCGATCCCGTTAAGACCATTCCCAGGCTGCTGCCGATCATCAGGACCCCCAGGACCTGAAGGATATTCCCCTCCCGGCCGCTGGTGGACGCCGCCCACGCTATGGGCAGTCCGCCCACGCCGCCCACGATGATGCCCAACGCCAGGATTCCGCCGGTAAGGCGCAGAGAGATGTCGAATTCCTCCAGCATCAACGTGGGGTAGAAGGCCAGGAACGCGCCGAAGGACATGGTGGTCCCGACGAACCCCAGCCCGCCGATCCACAGGTCCCGGTAACCCAAAGCCCCCTTGACCACGGCCAGGCCCTGGGGCACGGCGACGTCCCGGTCGGCCTCGTTGGTCCGGGTCTTTCCCATGATCGTCCAGAGCACGGTTGTCCCGGCGATATACAGACCGAATATTCGCAGGGTCGTCCGCCAATCGCCGTCCAGCAGGTCCAGTATCACCGGGGCCAGGATCAGTCCCCCGCCCACCACCAGGCCGAAGAAGACGTTGGACATTCCGTTCACCATGACCACTTCC
>JACZXN010000137.1 GCA_022571575.1 Chloroflexota bacterium
TTTCCACGTAGGTGGGGCAGGAACTAAGGCAGAGCCCACAGTGCACGCAGCGGTAGAGGTCGGCCTCGGCCGGGGCGTCGGGGCCGGTGAACCCGCCCGTTGGTCCACCGGTTGATCCACCGGGTAATTCAATCGATGGCTGCACCATCTAGATACCTCCCACGAACCGGCCGGGGTTCAGGATTCCATCGGGGTCGAATTTTTGTTTGATGCGCCGCATGATGGTCAGGCTGTCGGGAGGGTCTCCCCACACATCGATCTCACCCTTCACCGGGAGCGGGCAGTGTTCCACAACCGCCGAACCGCCGTAGCGGTGGGCGATCTGCCGGGTTTGTTGGATCACGTCCAAGATTGGCTGCGTCTCTTCCAGTCTGTGCCTGGGGCCGTCTATGGGCCGGGGCCAAAAAAGGCGGATGCCGCCGAAACCGGGGTCGGCCATCTGCTCCGGTTTCCCTCCGGAGAGGGTCACCTCGCTGCACTCGGCGGAGGCCGGGGCCGCCGATCTTGGCTGGACCGACAGCTTCATGACCAGAGTGGAGACTTGGCTGATCTCGGACGGGACGTCGGTGACCCACCGCAGCAGCACGTTGGAGGCGGGACCCTCGACCCGTTGCACCGCCATCGCTCCCTCCGCCAGGAGCAGGGCCGTGGCCTCGTCCAACCTCCGGCGGGTGGCCTGGGCACGGCCCGAATAGAAGGCGAAGGACAGGGCGGTTTCTTCATCTCCCAGTCCCAGGTCCCGGGATGCGGCGTGGATGGAATCCTGCAGCCACCGCGAGACCCCCGACGTGACGCCGTGGCAGCCCATGGGAGCGTAGGGCGAGTGGAGCAGCTTCCGTCCGGCCGAGAGTGAGGCGGAAAAGGAGGGGAAGGACGCCATCAATGCCCCGGCTTCGGGGTTGATGGGCAAGAGCTTGAACGAGGCTTCGACGATCACGCCCAGGGTGCCCAGTGAGCCGGCGTACAGCTTGTTAAGGTCGTAACCGGTCACGTTCTTGACCACCTTGCCGCCCGACTTGGTGGCCACGCCCTGGGCGCTGATGACGGAGATGCCGATAAGCCATTCCCTGGGCAGGCCGTAGGCGTACGCCAGCGGGCCTCCCGTCCCCACGGCCAGGGCGCCCCCCACTGTGGAGCGGTCAGGCAGCGCCGATTCCAGGGGGACGAATTCGCCGCCCGGAGCCAGTTGTTCTTGCAGCGCCGCCAGAGTCATTCCGGCCTCGACCGTGGCGGTCATGTCGGCGGGCTGGTAGTCCACCAATCTGTTCAGCCCTCCCAGGTCCAGAACCAGGTCCGCCCGCCGCGGGACATTGCCCAACCCCATCCTGGTGCCGCCGCCCCTGGGCAGGACGCTCACGCGCTCTGCCGAGGCCCAACTCAGGACCTCGGAGACCTGAAGCCGGTCCCTTGGGCGCACCACGGCCCGCGGGACCAGCCCATCGACATCGTACCCGTCAACGGTCAGCACGGCGGGCGCACCCAAAAGTCCCACCAGGCGGTCACTAAGGGAAGATTCCAATAAAAACTCCTGTTCGGATCGGACAAAACCGGTCCCGGAAGCATGGTTCGGGACCCATTGCCCCCGCCGCGCGGGCTGCGCCGCTTAGATGGTCATGCCGGGGGCGGCTGGGTGGGCGGAAGGCGTGTACTGCTCCCCGTCGGGGAAGATCTTGCCCGGGTTCAGGCTATTGTCCGGGGCGAAGGCCTCACGCACCGATATCATGGCCGCCATGTCCTCGTCGGAGAAGACCAGCGGCATCTGTTCCTTCTTCTCCAGGCCCACGCCGTGTTCACCCGTGAGGGTCCCGCCGGCATCCACGCAATACCGCAGCACTTCGGCCCCGGCCTCCACGATCTTTTCGATGGCGCCGGGTTGGCGTTCGTCGAAGAGCAGGCAGGGGTGGAGGTTGCCGTCCCCGGCGTGGAACACGTTGGCTATGGGGATGTTGTACTTCCGGCTGACCTCGGCCACCTGGCCCAGCACCAGGGCCAGCTTGGTCCTGGGCACCACGCCGTCAACCAGGAAGTAGTTGGGGGCGATGCTGCCCAGGGCGCCCAGAGCGCCCTTGCGGCCCACCCAGAGTTGCTCCCGTTCCTCGGCCGCCTGCGCGGTCCGCACCTGGGTTGCGCCGGTCTCCCAGAGGGCGGCCTCCACCTCGCCTCCGATCTCGTCAACCTCGTCCTGCAGCCCCTCAAGTTCGATGAGCAGCACGGCCCCGGCGTCGTCGGGATAGCCGGCGTCGTTGACATTCTGGACCGCCTGGATGGTGAGGGCGTCAATCATCTCCAGGGCGGCGGGGACGATGCCGTGCTCGATCACCGCCGACACCGCCGTGCAGGCGGTCTCCACATCCGGAAAGATGCCCAGGAAGGTGCGCACCGATTCGGGCACCGGCAGGAGCCGGACCGCGATCCTGGTGGCCAGGCCGAAGGTGCCCTCCGAGCCGGTGAACACACCCCGGAGGTCGTAGCCCACGGTCTCCCTAGCCAGACTGCCCAGGTTCACGATTGAGCCGTCTTCCAGAACGACCTCCAAGCCCAACACGTGGTTGGTGGTGGTGCCGTAGGCCAGGCAGTGGGGCCCGCCGGCGTTCTCGGCGATGTTGCCGCCCAGGCTGCAAGCCTTCTGGCTGGAGGGGTCCGGGGCGTAGCGCAGACCGAACTTACGGACATGGGTGTCCAGGTCCAGGTTGACCACCCCTGGTTCCACCAACGCCAGGCGGTCTTCGGTATCAACTTCCAGGATGTGGTTCATGCGGGGGAATGCGACCTGGATGCCGCCGGGAGGCGTGATGGCTCCGCCGCTCAGTCCGGTGCCGGCGCCGCGGCCCACCACAGGGACGCCGGCCTTGTGGGAAAGGGCGATGACCCGGCTGACCTCTTGGGTGCTGATGGGAAAGACGACAGCCTCGGGCATACCCCGGTCCACCGAACCATCGTATTCAAAGACCAGCAAATCATCGGAGTGGTGCACCACGTTGTCTTCTCCGACGATGCCCTGAAGGTCCTTTATAAACCGCTTGAAATCCATGCCTGGGACCCGCTGATTGACGCTGCCGATTTTCCGCTTGGACACAGGGATGATAGAACATATCCGGGGTCATTGCCAGGCTGCGGCCGGCTTGTTTGTCGGCCCTCTGGATTCTAGGTATACTGTGTCGGGTTGCGTGCCGGGGCTGGGTTGGCTCGACCCTTGTCCGATAACGGTATCCGGTTTTTGATAGCCAGGAGGGACCAGGTGGAGTTCAACATCGCCGTATTGGGCGGCGACGGAATAGGCCCGGAGGTGACCGGCCAAGGCGTGCGCGTCCTTGAGGCCGTGGGCCGGGCTTTCGGACATAGTTTTAATCTTAGCTACGGCGACATCGGTGGGACCTCCATCGACAAGCATGGTACCCCCTTGACCGACGAGACCAGGGGCCTTTTGGATTCCAACGACGCGGTGCTCTTTGGCGCCGTCGGCGGCCCCAAATGGGACTCTCCCGACGCCAAGGTCAGGCCCGAGATGGGTCTCTTGGACATGCGGGCCCACATGGGCGTGTTCGCCAATATCCGGCCGGTCAAGGTCTACCCCTGGCTGGCGGAGTCCAGCGTCCTCAAGCCCCATATCATCGAGGGCGTGGACCTGGTGGTGGTGCGCGAACTGACCGGCGGGCTTTATTACGCCCTGCCCAGGGGACGCCGGGAGACGCCCAACGGCATGGTGGCCGAGGACACCATGCGCTACACCGAGGGCGAGATCGAGCGCGTGGTGAGGGTGGCATTCGAGCTGGCCAGAGGACGCCGTAAGAAGCTGACCTCGGTGGATAAGGCCAACGTTCTGGAGTGCTCCCGGTTGTGGCGGGCCGTGGCCACCCGGCTGGGCGAAGAATACCCCGACGTTGAGTTGGAACACGTGCTGGTGGACGCCTGCGCCATGCAGCTTATCCAACGGCCCGCCAGCTTCGATGTCATCGTGTCCGAGAACACCTTTGGCGACATCCTGAGCGACGAGACCTCGGTGCTGGCGGCGTCCCTGGGCCTGCTGCCCTCGGCCAGCCTGGCCGGAGTGCCGGTGGCCGGTCAACGCTCCGGCGGCCTGTACGAGCCGATCCACGGGACCGCGCCGGACATCGCCGGCAAGGGTATCGCCAACCCCACCGGCTCCATCTTGAGCGTGGCGTTGATGGTCCGCTACTCTCTGGGCCTGACCGAAGAGGGCGCCGCCATCGAGAGGGCGGTTGACCGGGTGTTGGAGCAGAACGCCCGCACCGCGGACATCGCGCCCGAGGGCGCAGACCACGTCTCAACCGTGGAGATGGGCGGCCGGATAGTCGCCGCCATCGAGACCGGAATTTAATTTCACCGCGCTACCCCCATCCTAGCCTTCCCGGGGCGGGGGAAGCGACTACTTGTCTCCTCCTCGCGGGAGAGAATTGGAGTGGGGCCGTTTCATCGATCCGCCAGGTTCGGATTCCGGCTTTGGATCGATGAGGCACTAGACCGATAGGGGGATTCCCAGATGGGCGGAGACCTGACAATCGCCATAGCAGTTTTCCTGGGCAGCGCCGTGGTCGTGATGTTCTGCGGCGCCAAGCTGGCGGTCTACGGCGACGCCTTGGCCTCGCTGACCGGCTGGGGCCGCTTGTTCGTGGGCAGTCTGTTGGTGGCCCTGGCCACGTCGTTGCCCGAGTTGTCCACCAACATCTCCGCCGTTCAGTTGGACCCTCCCAATCCCGCGTTGGCCGTGGGCAACGTCTTCGGCGCCAACATGCTCAATATGTTCACCATGTCGGCGGTGGCTCTGGCGTTCGGCGGCAAGCGCTACCTGCAGCAGGTTTCGCCCCAGCAGGGGTATCTGATCGTGGTGGCCGTGGTCTTGACCGGGACCGCCATCCTGTTCGGCGGTCTGCGGTGGGGGGCGAACGTGGGAGAGGTCGGAATCTCCTCGATCGTCCTGATAGTCCTCTTTGTTGTTGGCATGTGGTGGGTCTACAAGAACCGTCCCGCCGCCGGCGACGAAGGGGGAGAAGACCCCGGAATGACCCTCCGCAAGGCGTGGACCATGTTTGGGCTGGTTTCTCTGGGCGTGGTGGTCTCGGGATTCTTCCTGGCCTGGAGCACCGACCAGATCGCCGACATCACCGGCATCGCCTCCAGCACGCTGGGCATCCTGTTGGTGTCCCTGGTGACCACCATGCCCGAGGCGTCGGCCACCATCGCCGCCGCCCGGATGGGGGCCATGGACCTGGGCGTGGCCGGACTCTACGGTAGCTGCGCCTTCAACGTCACCATCCTGTTCTACGCCGACCCGTTCTACCGGGGCGGCGTTCTGGGCAACGCAACCGAGCCGGCGCATTTCGTGGCCGGCGGCGTGGCCGTGGGTCTGATGCTGGGTGGGCTGGTGCTGGTGTTGGCGCGGAACCGGATCCGGTCGTCGGTGGTGGCGGTGGCGCTGGCTTTGATGGCGGCCACCTATGTGGCTGGGGCGGTGGTCGTGGCCACGGTGGGCGGCACCGAGGACGAAGCAAGCTCAAGATCCAAAACGGCGGTTACGACGACTCGAACGCCCTCCGGATAACCTCTTCCAGGCCCGCCCTCGCCGCCCGGCCGTCCAGGGTTGCCGCCGCGGCGTCCAGGGTCTCCCGGTAGCGGTCCAGGAAATTGCCGCCCACCTCATGCGCCATCACCCGCTGCCGGTATAGTT
>JACZXN010000138.1 GCA_022571575.1 Chloroflexota bacterium
TCTACGCCGTGGACCTTGAGACGCGGCAAGAGATATGGAGATTCCAAACGCAAGGGGATTTCTTCTCCACACCCGCCGGCGCCCAAGGGGTACTTTATTTCGGCAGCGGCGAGGGGGTCTTGTACGCGGTGGATATGGACACCGGCGAAGAGCTATGGAGGTTTGCCACAGGCGCGAGGGTCTGGACTACGCCGGTGATCAAGGACGGTGTGCTATTTTTCGGCAGCTTTGACGGCAGGTTCTATGCGGTGGAGGCTGGAACGGGTGCGGAGAAGTGGCGGTTTACCGCAGGGGACAGAATCTTCTCGTGGCCTTCTCCCGTGATTGCCGACGACACCTTATATTTCGGCAGCCTCGACAAAAACCTCTACGCATTGGACTTGCGCACCGGTCAGGAACGGTGGAGGTTTTCCACACGGGGACGCGTCACTGCTGCCCCGGCGGCCGGCGGAGAGTTGATTTACGTTGGAAGCCACGATCAGCAAATGTACGCATTGGATCTGACGACGGGAGAGGAAGTATGGAGGTTTGAGACCACGGGCGCCGTGCACACACCGCCATTGATAGACAATGGGACCGTCTACTCCGGCAGCAACGATGGTAATCTCTACGCACTGGACGCCGAATCGGGACGGGAAAAGTGGCGGTCCCAGGTGGGTGAGCTCGAGCTCCACGCTGTCTTGGCGGTCTCGAATAGCACCGTCTTCATCGGTAGCCACAACGGATTTGTTTACGCGATCGATGCTGAGACGGCACAGGAGAAGTGGCGGTTCCAGACAACAAAAGACCTCGCCAGTTCGCCCGCCGTCGCCGATGGCAAGGTTTACTTCGGAGGCGCTGACGGCATCCTAAACGTGGTTGACGCCCAAACCGGCCGGACAGAGTGGGTGTTCAGGCCGGTCCGTTGAGTTCGGGCCGCCACGTGGCAAGCGATCGGCTCGCGCTGATGTCAACATGGGACACCTCATAGCCGGGCTCGTTCCAGGCTCTTAAGCATCGCCCCACTGGTCGAACTCAGCGCGGGCGGCGGGCAGCAGGGTGGGGACCAGAAGCGGGTCGCAGGTAAAGAGTACCTGACGGCACTGGATCGGGAATAGCGGACCAGCCCATCGCCGTTCGTGGTGAGCCTGTCGAACCACCATTGCGAGTTGGTCGAATTTGTCTGAGGCGTTCTAATACGAGTCCGCGCCCCCACCCTAACCCTCCCCCTTGCGAGGTGGAGGCGCTATTGCGGGCTAATCGCAATCTCGTCCGGATGGAATTGGGGATGTAGGGGCAGGTTTTAAAACCTGCCCTGATCCGCATCAACAAAACCCACATAGCCGAACCGAATTACCCCCAATGCCGTTCGTGGTGAGCCGGTCGAACCATCCTCTTCTGGGTTCAGCCCTAAAGCAACCTAACAGTCTCCTCTCTCACGTAGTCCCGCAGTTCCTGGGGCATGGGGCCGAGCTTTCCCGGCAGGGCGTTTTCGGAGATGCGCTCGGGGCGGGAGGTGGCCGGTATGGTGATGCTGACTCTGGGGTCGGCCACGACCCAGGACAACAACGCCTGGGCCCAGGTCTGGACGCCGTACTCCTTTAGGGGCGTTAGGTCCGGTTCCCCTTTTAGCTCCTTTACGTAGCGGCCTTTTTTCAGGGGTTCCATCACCATGATGCCGATGCCCAGTTCTTCAGCCAGGGGCAGCAATCTTTCCTCAACCCCGCGCTGGACCACGTTGTAGGGGATCTGCACCGTGTCTATACGGCCGGTGCGCATCAGGTCCATGATGGCGGGGTAGGCCTCGTCGACCATGGCGGTGACGCCGATCATCCCGATCTTGCCCTCGTCTTGCAGGCGTTCCAGAGTGGGCAGGTGGGTCTCGTAGTCGATCATGTTGTGGACCTGCAGCAGGTCTATGTAGCCGGTGTTGAAGTTCTCGAATGACTGCGCGATCTGCTGTTCGCCGGCCTCTTTTCCTTCACACCGGACCTTGGTGGCCAGATAGAACCGGTCCCGTTTCCCCTCAGTGGCGATGCCCACTGCTTTCTCGGAGGCGCCGTACGCCGCGGCCGAGTCGATGAAATTGATGTTGGCGGAGATGCAATTTTCAATTATCTGCTGGCGGGTGGCCAGGTCGGCCTCATCGGTGACATCAAAGGCGCGAAGGGTGCCCAAGCCGATCACTGAGACTCCCAGGTTGCCAAGTTCGCGGTACTCCAAATCAACTCACCTCTTCTCTAAAGTAGGGCGAAAATTGAACTCGCTCCGGGTATTCACGCATTGCCCCGCTGGTCGAACTCAGCGCGGGCCGCGGGCAGCAGGGTTGGGTCCAGAAGCAGGTCGCAGGCCGTGAGAGCCAAGGTCTTGGCCACGTTGATGGCGGCGCTGAGGGCGTGCTCGGAGGTCACCGTCTCCGCCATCTCCCGGGAATGGGAGGGGACGGGCTGTTCGCTGACGGCGTAACGCAGTTCGTAGGCCGGCATGGCCTGGCTCACGTTGCCGAAGTCGGTGGAGGCGGCGCTGCCCTGCCGGCCGGGCAGCGGCTCGTCCAATTTGAGGCCGGCCAGCGAGGCATTGTTCAGAAGAAGACCGGCGATCACGGCGTTGGGGCGGACGTTCTCGTAGAAGGGATAGTATTCCTCAACCTCCAGCCGGCACCCGGTCATGGCGGCGGCCCCCTCGGCGGCCTGCCGCACCCGGCCGACCACCACGTCGCTCAGGTAGTCCCGGTCGCGGCAGCGGAGCATGAAGTTGGCGGCGGCGAACTCGGGCACCACGTTCGGGGCTTTCCCGCCATCGGTGATGATACCGTGGATGCGCACGTCTTCCTTGAGGTGCTGCCTGAGGGCGTCGATACCGGTGAAGAGATGGATCACGCCGTTCAGGGCGTTGATTCCCTCATGGGGCGCGGCGGCGGCGTGGGCGGCCTTGCCGTGGAAGATGTACCGGTAACCGACCATGGCCAGGCTCCAGCTTTCACCCATGGGTATGTCGGTGGGTATCACCGTCCGGTTGGATGAGGGGTGGGATGACAGGATGGCGTCCACGCCCTCGAACACACCGGCGTCCAGCATCCGGATCTTGCCGCCGCCGCCCTCCTCCGCGGGGGTGCCGATGACCATCACCCGGCCGGGCAGTTTGTCCAGGTTGGCTTTCAGCCCCAGCCCCGCCCCGATGGCGGCCATGGCGATGAGGTTGTGGCCGCAGCCGTGGCCGATCTCGGGCAGGGCGTCGTACTCGGCGAGGACGGCGACGGTTGGGCCGTCTCCAGCGCCGCCGGGAAGCGTGGCGGTAAAGGCGGTCTCCACGCCGCCAACGCCCCGCTCGACCTGGAAGCCGTGCCGCTCCAGCATTCCCGACAGCAATTGGGCGGCGTGCTTCTCCTGGTAATTCAGTTCGGGATGGGCGTGGATGTCCAGAGCCACCTCCACAAGCTCGGCCCGCGCTTCCTCGATGGCCTTGGCGGTGGTTTCGGATAAAGCCTGCTTGGATGGGCTGGTCATGCTGGTCATGGCATCCTCATATCTTGGTGGCTGGCCGGCGGGCCGCTTTTAACTGCCAAGACTTTACGCCATTTTCGCCTGGGACGCATCCCGTGCCGGCGCGGGGAGCGCAGGCCACCGATTCTTGCTAGAATCTATTGGCCTTTAGGGAATCACACCGGTAGACCTTTCAAAGGAGCATCAATATGCCGGACGAACTGGGATGGCGCGCCAACTGGGGAGTGATCGCGCCCTCGACCAACACCTCGGTCCAGCCTGAGTTCGACGACATGCGGCCCAGGGGCGTGACCAACCACATGTCCCGCATCTGGATCCCCAACGATCCAGTAACCAGTGACGATGACTTCAACGAGCTGATGGAGAACATCCGGAAGGAATGGGACAACGCCATCCTTCGGGTGATGACCTGCAATCCGGACTATCTGGTGATGGGAATGTCCTCGGAGACCTTCTGGGGCGGCCTGGCCCAGGCCAACGAGCTTCGCGCCCGCATGACCGAGATGACTGGACTGCGGGTCGCCATGGGCTCCGACGCCTGCCAAGCGGCCCTGAGATGCTACGGCGACATCAAACGGATCGGCGTCCTCACGCCCTACTGGCCGGTCGCCGACAAGAACGTGAAGCTGTTCTTGGAAGACTGTGGATTTGAGGTGGTGGTGCTCAAAGGGCTGTGTTGCGAGGGCCCCACGGCGATGGCCCATGTAACCGAGAAGGAGCTGTTGGACGCCCTGCTGGAATTGAACGAGCACGACGTTGAAGCCCTGCTCCAGTGCGGCACCAACCTGGCGATGGCCCGGCTGGCGGCGGAAGCGGAAAAATGGCTGAAGAAACCGGTGATCGCCATCAACACCGCCACTTACTGGTACGCCATGCGGGACAACGGCATGGACGATGCCATCGATGGGTTCGGCTCGCTGATGACCGACTTCCGTGAACTGCCCAAACTATATTTCGAAAAAGTTAAAGAACAGGCCGCGAAAGCTTAAACGCCGCGCCTGCGCCTGAACCAAGGAATCCACAGATGCCCGAAGGCGATCTCAAGAAAACAAAACGGACCGATCTGGTCCGGAATCCCGCAAGGGCCGACTATGACCGGGATGCGGTGAACCAGATAATTGACGCGACACCTCTGTGCCACGTTTCCTATATCATCGACGGCCGCCCCTACGTTACGCCGACATTGCAGTGGCGTGAGGGCGACACGATCTTTTGGCACGGCTCGTCCGCCAGCCGTTTCCTCCGCCAGATCGTCGGCAAAGACGTCTGTATCGCCATCACCCATTTCGATGGGTTCGTGCTGGCCCGCTCCGCCTTTCATCATTCGATCAACTACCGGTCGGTGATGCTCTTTGGACAAGCCACCAAGATCAAAGACGCTCAGAAGAAAGAACTGCTGCAAAGTTTCGTTGAGGGCTTGATCCCAGGCCGCTGGGAACACCTGAGGCCGATGAACGATCAAGAGGCCAAGGCCACCACGGTGTTCTCCATGCCCATCGACGAAGGTTCGGCCAAGGTCCGGTCCGGCCCTCCGGTGGACGACGACGAAGACTATTCGCTGCCCATCTGGGCGGGGTTGCTGCCTGTGAGCCAAGTGCTGCAAGACCCCGTGCCCGACCCCAAGAACCTTGATGGCCTTGAAGTCCCGGCCCACATCCGCGATTTCAAGATCGGTTGATCGCCTCGATATTTGATCCCATAGGAGAATAAACATGGCCGACCGGATACGATTGGGAATAATCGGCGCCAGCCCCACGGTGGGTTGGGCGCACCGCTCGCACCTGCCGGCGATCGCCGCCAGCCCTGAGTTCGAATTGACGGGGGTCTGCACCACCCGGATGGAGACCGCCGAAGAGGCCAAGAAGCAATACGGCGCCAAACTGGCCTTCGACGACTACCACAAGATGCTGGCCCACCCGGAGATCGATGCGGTGGCCGTGGTATTGCGGGTGCCGACGCATTACCAGATCACCAAAGACGCGCTGAACGCCGGCAAGCACGTCTTCACCGAGTGGCCCCTGGGCGCCACCACCGAGGAAGCCACTGAACTGGCGGAACTGGCCAAGGCCAAGGGCCTGCGGGCCGTGGTTGGACTGCAATCGCGGGCGGCGCCGGCCATCCTCCACATGAAAGAACTGGTGGAAGAGGGCTACGTCGGCGAGATCATATCCTGCTCCATGCGCTTGATCCGGGGCGGAGTC
>JACZXN010000139.1 GCA_022571575.1 Chloroflexota bacterium
GGCATCGGCGCCCGGTGGGGCCGGGTGGTTTGGAACCCACCAGATCACCGGTCTGGGCGCCAGTGTCATCATGGTCGATGGCACGCTGCTCACGCCGCCGGACGTCGACTATCCCATCGACTTCGACTCCGCCGGTGTTTGGGCTGCCGCCATCACCATCCCCGCGACGCCTGACATAGTCGCCGGTGGACCGGTCACGGTCACAGTGGTTGACGACCAAGGCGTGACGCTGTCGGTGCAATTGAGCATCAAGACTCCCAGCATCAGCGTTGACCCGGCCTCCAGCAGCCGGAGTTCGGATATACGCATAACCGGCGGGGGGTTCCCGGCCTCCACCTCGGCAAACGTCCAGGTATCCATCGCCTACGGCGCGGAACAACTGGCCGTGGTTTCCACGGACCCCAACGGCGAGTTCGATGTCACGGTGCGGGTCCCCGTGACGGCGGTCATGCCATCGAGCAACCAAGTCCGGGCGACGATAGTGGGTTTCATATACCAGTTCGCCACCGCGGCCCACTCGGTGCCCGAGGCCGGCATCACCCTTTCGCCCACCAGTGGAATATCCGGCAGCGTGGTGACCATATCCGGCGAAAACTTCCCGGCTCACTCCGTCGTCTCGGGCGCCAAGGTGCGCGGCATCTCGGTCTTGGAGGGACCCGTCCGGTACACCGACAAAGACGGGAAATTCGTCACGTCCATCATGGTGCCCTTGTTCGCACCGGGGATCCAGACCATTTCAGCCACGGCGGGGGGGATAACCGCGGAATATATTTTTACCGTGGCCCAGGACCCGGTGGCGACGCCGCCAACTCCCACTCCCCAGCCCCCCATGCCGGTGGCGCAAGCCTTGGAGGAGTTGACCAGTCTCGACAATTTGATCAGGGTGTGGGCCTTCGACAACAGCAACAAGCAGTGGGCGTTCTTTGATCCCCGCCCGTCCTTCGCCGATGCCAGCACCATCCAAAACATGGTTAACGGACAGATCTATTGGTTGAGAGTCGACAGTGTCCAAACGCCGGTGCTCAACGGCAATCCGGTGACCCTGTACAAGGGCTGGAACCTGGTGCCGTGGTGACCAGGGGACAAGGCTGGCCCGGCATGCCTCATAAAGGCCCCCTTGATGTAGTCGCGGAACCGGGCCCAAGGCACGCTTGAGAGCAACGTTTACCCGCGGCTATGGACCGCCAATACGAAGGAAACGCGCTGGCGGCGCCTAGTTGTCCCGCGCCAGGACCAGGCCCCAGACGCTGGCCGCTCCGGCCTCTTTCAGGGCGGCGGCGCAGGCCATGAGGGTGCTTCCCGTGGTGGCGACGTCGTCCACCAGCAAGATGGATAAGCCCTCCACGCCGGTCGCTTTGAAGCTGCCGGCGACGTTGGCCCGGCGCTGTTCGCTGGACCGGGCTTCCACCTGGGGCGGCGAGTCCTTGGCGCGCTTCAGAAGGTCTTCGCGCACCGGCAGGTCCAGCAGCTTCCCGATCTCCTTGGCCAGCAGATGCGACTGGTTGTAGCCGCGGCTTCGCAGGCGGCGGGGGTGGAGAGGAACGGGGACCAACACCCCACCCGGCAGTTTGTGATGCTCCAGGTAGCCGGCCAGCAACCCGCCCAACACCGGCGCGGCCACCCGCCATCCCCGGTACTTCAGGCGGTGCACCGCTTCCCGCAGCGGTCCCTCGAACAGGTACGGGGCCCGTATCCCGTCAATCTTTGACGGGTGTTCCAGGCACCATTGGCACCGGCCGTTCACATTGGGCTGGGCGCAGGTGTCGCAGAAGGGCTGCTCCAATCGCCGGAGACCCTCGATACACCGGGCGCAGATCACCTCCCCCTCCCAGCGGCAACCCACACAGTGGAGCGGCAACAGCAGGTCGAGGGCCGAACGGGCCAGGCTCCGGAAGGCAGTTTGGATTGTCGGTGTGACTATCTTGGACATATTCCCGCCATCAGAGAGTAAATGGGCGGTGGAGATAATGCCATGGTCCGGAGTCGTGGAACGTAGCTAACACCGAGGCTTGTCCGAATAAATATCTAATCTGGCATAATAGCTCCGCCAGGGAGCCAAGACCAGCTTTGAGGGACAGTAGAGAGGAACCATGGGAATGTACCGGGTTTTCGCGGGGAGCGACGGTGAAAGCCATATCGAAGAATTGAAGTTGAAGGACCACCCGGAATTGGGCGCAATGACCAATATCAGTGAGGTCAAAGTCCAAGAGTTTGAGGGCACCAGGGATATGCCGCTACACCCCCTGCCCGAACGGCGGTTGATAATCCATCTTTCCGGCGAGGTAGAGATCACGACCAGCGACGGTTCCAAACAGACCTTCCGGGCGGGCGATATGCGGCTCATGGACGATGTGACCGGAAAGGGTCATGCCCACTTGGACCTCACCCCATCAGAGGCGGTCTACATCATCCTCAAGGACTAGGGTTGCCCATAGCGACTGGACTCTCTGGCTTTCCACAAATTCGACTTCCGGAGGTTTCGATTTAAATACATCAGGATCTACGCGGACTCGGATGGGGAGACACATTTTGAGGACGTAGAGGAAGAAACTCGGAAAATTGAAATTGCACCAACCGCGATCTTTGACGTCGGGCAAACCAGACCGGCATCCGAGTGCTTCTGGGCCATTCTTCCGGCAGGCCACTCTGATGATTTTCATCCACCTCCAAAGAGGTTCATCGTTCCAATTCTTGCGGGGGAGATGGAAACCACCGTCAGCGATGTCTAAGTGCGCCGGTTTAAAGCAGGGGATATCTTGCTTCTCGACGATGTGGCAAGCAAAGGACACAAAAGTGTGGTCGTAAGCCAGACTGCGCTTCACGCCTTCTTTGTAGGGTTGTCGGAGTAAACGCAGCTCCGCTTTGGCCATATTATTTTGAATGCGACTGAGAAATTGACCCAAAGGAGTTTACAATGACCATCGAAAGAAGCAACCCGCCAGCGCTGGCCAATCCGCCGGGGTACAGTCACGTGGTCAAGGACGGAACGACCATCTACGTTGCTGGACAGCTGTCCAGAAACAACAAGGGCGAGACCGTTGGCGAGGGCGATTTCAGCGCCCAGGCCGAGCAGGCGTTCAAGAACGTGCAAGCGGCCTTGGAGTCCGTGGGCAGTAGCATGAATCACATCATGAAGATGAACGTGTTCATGACACACCGGGAAGATATACCGGAGTACCGGGTCGTCAAGTCCAAATATGTTCCGGATGGCGATCTGCCGGTGAGCACCCTCATACTTTGCTCCGGGCTGGCCGACCCGGTTTTCCGCATCGAGGTCGAAGTTATCGCGACCATGCCTTGATCAAGGCAGGAAATCTTCCAAGAATGCCGTTGGGTCAGGCGCGGATATGGCTGGCTTGACCGTGACTGGGGAGCTGGTTAACATAACATAGGTAGGGTTGAAAGTGTGACCCTCCTATCTCCCACCGCTCCACCCGGACGATCCTTCCGGGTGGAGTATTTTTGTGCCTCCTTTCTTCGTTGAAGAGCCGTTAAAGACCCGGATTCGCCACTGGCGCTGCCCTGGGGTTGACCGGCGAAACTTGACTGAAAGAGGACATCTGCTTAACATAATAAGAAGATAAAACGTCTCCTATCTCCGGCGCGCCGCCCGGTTGATCCTACCGGGCGGCGTTCTTTATATCAGCCGCCTTTGCCGGCGCCGTCCCGCCACTTGGCCAGCACCTCCCGGTCTCTGGGAAAGGCCAGTTCGGGTAGCTGGTCCACATCGAAAAACCCTACTTCCAGCGCCTCCGGCCCCGCCTCCAGCGTTCCTCCCATTTCCCGGGCGGCGTAGACCACCACCATCACCGGGTTGCCCGGTTCGGAAAACAACTCGATGAGCTCTCCGGGTTCAACCTTCAGCCCCGTTTCTTCCCAGACCTCCCTGGCGGCGGCCCGTTCCACAACTTCGCCCCGGTCCACGTAACCGCCGGGGAGCCCCCAAAGCCCGTAACCGAGTTCGGTGGCCCGGCGGATCATCAGCACCTTGCCATCCCGCGGCACGATGCATATGACCGCCACCTTGGGGTCGTAGAAGATTATGCGGCCGCAGTCCGGGCACACGGGCCGGTCGTGCCCAAAGACTTCCCTGGTCTCCAGGGCGGCGGCGCAGGATGGGCAGAATTTGTCCTCTTGGGTCAAGTGACCACCCTCTCATGATGCCGGTGTTGGTTCAAACGGCGCTGGGTTGGACGGCAGTGCCGCTGATTATAATATGCCCTGGCCCCATTGCATCGGCGCTCTTGTCAGCGCCCGGATAGCGCTTCGACCCCGCGGGGAATTCAACCGGGAAGAGAATCCGGCCGGAAATAGGGGAGTAAAGGCAGATCATCAATCCATTCAGGCGTTTCAGGCGGTTCCTGACCCCCAAGGCCTATGGGGCGGGCTTTCTGGCGTCGTCGGTCACGGCGGTCCTGATCGTCATCGCCATGGTGTTGCTGGGCGAGTACACCAAGACCAGAGGCCGGTTTCTGCTCACGGCCCTGGTGTTCGGGGCCTACTTCTTCTTCAGCCTGGGACCGGTTTGGGTGGCCCAGCGGCGGTCTGACTCGGTGATGCCCCGGGTTGCGCTGGTGCTTGGCGGGGCCGCCCTGTTGCTGCTCCTCACCGGGATCTGGGGGACGCCCAATTCCGACGGCTTCTGGAAGAGCGCGGCGATCGTGACGGTGCTGGCCCTGGTCCTGGCGTACTTCGCTTTGGTTGACCTCCAGCAGGGTCGGTTGACCCGCAGCCTGGCGGTGAAGACCATGGCCCTGGCGGCCTTCATTGCCTGCTTGGGGATAGCCGCCGGGATCAACTGGCCGCCCTACTGGTGGGTATTCACCCTGGCGGTCATGGCGTGGGCCGGCGCTCTGCTGACTCCGCCGGTATTTTATCTGGGGAAACGGTTGGGGAGAGGGATTCAGGGCCGCTGACTCCGCAGCAGGTCCTCGACCTGGGCTCGCTCGGGCATGGAGTCTTGGGCCCCGGTGCGGGTCACGGCCAACGCCCCGGCGGCGGAGGCCACGATCACCGCCGCTTCCAGTTCCCGGCCCTCGGCCAGCGAGACCGCCAGCGCCCCGTTGAACGCGTCTCCCGCCGCCACCGAGTCCACGGCGTCCACATTGAAGGGCGAGACCATGCCGCGGCGGTCCCGGTTGGCGAAGTACGCGCCCTGGGCCCCCAGCTTGACCACCACCGATCCAACGCCCCGGTCCAACAGGGCTGAGGCGGCCCTGGCGGCCGATTCCGGTCCGGTCACCGCAAATCCCACCAGCGCCTGGGCCTCGGTCTCGTTGGGCGTGATCACGTCGCAGAGACTCAAGAACCCGTCCGGCACCGGCCTGACCGGTCCGGGGTCCAGCATGACGGTGACGCCCTGGGCCCTGGCGTCCCGGGCGGCCTCCAACGACAGTTCCGGCGAAACCTCCAGTTGCAACAACAGGGCCGAGGCGCCCGGCAACGCCCGTCTGACCGCCGCCGCTTGCTCGGGACCGCAGGTTTCGTTGGCGCCCAGGACCTGGGTGATGCAGTTCTGCGCCGTTTCATCGACCCCGATGACCGCGATCCCCGAACTTTCATCCGGGTTGACCCCGACGCCGGAGATGTCCACACCCGCCGCCGCCAGGCCGTCGAGCAACTGGGGCCCGAAGATATCCCCGCCGACCCGCCCCACCATCACGGACCTAACCC
>JACZXN010000140.1 GCA_022571575.1 Chloroflexota bacterium
CCACGTGGACAAAGATTCCCGCGAACACTTTGAGATCAGGACCCATAAACGCCTGATCGATATCCTGGAGCCCACCTCCAAGACCATCGACTCGCTGACCAGGTTGAACCTGCCGGCGGGCGTCGATATCTCCATAAAGCTCTAGTCAGTAGATTAGGAAAGGCCACTAAAGATGCTCCAGGGATTCCTGGGAAAAAAGATCGGCATGACCCAGATCTTCCGTGAAGACGGGAGAGTGGTTCCCGTTACCGTCATTGAGGCCGGTCCCTGCGTCGTCACCCAGGTGAAGACCAAGGAGACCGACGGCTACGAGGCGGTCCAATTGGGGTTCGGCGAGGTCAAACGGCGGAACAAGCCGTTGAGCGGCCACCTGAAGGACAGCCGTCTCAGCAGGTATCTCCGAGAGGTGGCCGCCGACGACACCAGCGAGTTCGAGGTCGGCCAGACCATCAGCGTGGATATCTTCCAGGCTGGAGAGAAGGTGGACATCATCGGCCGTTCCAAGGGCCGCGGATTCGCCGGCGTCATGAAACGCTGGGGATTCAAGGGCGGACCCAAGACCCACGGTCAGTCCGACCGGGCCAGGGCTCCGGGATCCATCGGCGGCGGGACCACCCCTGGCAGGGTCTACAAGGGCCTTAAGATGGGCGGCCACATGGGCAACCGCCGGATAACCGTGAAGGGACTGGAGATCATCGAAGTTGACACGGAGCGGAACCTGCTCCTGATCAAGGGCGGCATACCAGGCGCGCCCAACAGCCTGGTGCAGATCCGAAGGGCCGGCGCCTAGCCGCGCCGGTGGACGATTAAGACAACCAATGCAAATCGCAGTAAAAAATCAGAGCGGTGACACGCTGGAGAGCATCGAACTGAACGATGCCGTCTTCAACGTGCCCATGAACACCTCGTTGGTGCACCAGGCCATGGTCATCTACCAGGGCAACAAACGCCATGGGACTCATGACACCAAGACCAGGGCTCAGGTGTCCGGCGGCGGCCGCAAGCCGTGGATCCAGAAGCACACCGGCCGGGCCCGCCAGGGCAGCATCAGGGCGCCCCAGTGGCGTCACGGCGGCGTGGTCTTCGGACCCCACCCCCGCAGCTACCGGGCCGCGCTGCCCAAGCGCATGAAGCGGCTGGCCCTGCGTTGTGTCCTCTCGGATAAGGCCAGGCATGACCGTTTGTTCTGCCTGGACTCCACCGACACCATCGACGGCAAGACCAAGTCCATGGCTCAACTGTTGGCGAATCTCTCGGTCTCCGGATCGGCCTTGGTGGTCACCATGGGCTCCGACCGGGACGTTGTCATGGCGGCCCATAACCTGAAAAAGGTCTGGACCCTCCCGGTCCACCAATTGAACGCTCTGGAACTTCTGTCAAAGGACATGGTCATCATGACCGTGGAAGCCGCCCGGTGGGCGGAAGAGGCCTTGGCTCTAGAGCCCCACGGACGCCGGGGCGCCAAATGGGCCAACGCCGCCCCATCTGCCGGCGAAGCCCCAGCTGCTGAAGACGTGATACCCGAGGCCACGGATGCCACGGATGCCACGGATGCCACGGATGCCACGGATGCCACGATAGAAGCAACTCCCGCCGTGGAAGAACCGGCGCCCGAGGTCGCGGAAGAAACCCCGGCGCCCAGGCCCCGCCGCCGCCGCGCCACCCCCCGGACGCCGGATGCCGCCGCACCTGACGCCGCCGCTGAAACGCCGGCGGAAGAGGAAGCTCCCAAGCCGCGGCCCCGCCGACGCCGGACCACCGCCAGCGCCGCTGAAGAGACTGCCCCCGAAGCCCCGGCCCCTGAACCGGCGCCGGGAGAAACCACGGATGCGGAATCCGCGGAGGGGGAGGCTTAGATGGATATCCACCATGTGCTCATCAAGCCCGCCATCACGGAGAAAAGCACCTTACTGCAGGAATCGGGCAAATACACCTTCCACATCGCCCCCAGGGCCAATAAGGTGGAGGTTAAAGAGGCCGTCGAGAAGAACTTCGGCGTCACCGTGCTGGATGTGAATATCACCAAGTTGCATGGGAAGAAGAAGCGCTACGGCGCCCGCGTCACCCAGCGGCCCGATATCAAGAAGGCGGTGGTAACGCTGAAACAGGGCGACCGAATCAACCTGATTGAGGGGCTGTAGAGACCTCGCCATGCCGTTGAAGAATCTAAAACCGAGGACCCCGGGAACCCGGAACGCGGTGCGTCCCTCCTTCGAGGAGATCACCACCCAAAGGCCGGAGAAATCCCTGCTGGAGTCCAAGGCCAACCATGCCGGACGCAACAACCGGGGCCGCGTTACCGTGCGGGGCCGGGGCGGCGGATCGCGGCGCATGTACCGCAAGATCGATTTCAAGCGGATCAAGGACGGCGTTCCGGGCCGGGTTAAGTCCATCGAGTACGACCCGAACCGCACCACCCGTATCGCCCTGATCTTCTATGTCGATGGCGAGAAGAGTTATATCCTGGCGCCCCACGGTTTGGAAGTGGGCGCGTTCGTGCAATCCGGGCCGGATGCGGAGATCAGCTTGGGCAATTGCCTGCCGCTGCAGAACATCCCCACCGGAACGGTGGTCCACAACCTGGAGTTGACTCCGGGAAGGGGCGGCCAGATGGTCCGTGGCGCGGGCACCGGCGCCCAGGTCTTGTCTCGGGAAGGCGAGTACGTGTTGATACGCCTGCCCTCGGGCGAGATGCGCCGGATATTGCTTCGCTGCCGGGCCACCGTCGGGCAGCTATCCAATCCCGACCATAAGAATGAAAGCCTGGGCAAAGCGGGGGCTTCCCGCCACAAGGGACGGCGCCCCAAGGTCCGTGGCGTGGCCATGAACCCGGTGGACCATCCCCACGGCGGCGGCGAGGGACGTTCCCCCATCGGCATGCCGGGGCCCAAGTCGCCCTGGGGCCAGCCCACGCTGGGTCACAAGACAAGGCGTAAGAAGAAGGCGTCCAGCAAATTCATCATGCGCAGAACCAGGAGACGGTAGGATGTCCCGCTCGATAAAAAAAGGACCGTACGTGCATCCCAAGCTGATGAAGCACGTGGAAGCGGTGCAACGCTCCGGGGCCAATACGGTCATTCGGACGTGGGCCCGCGCCTCAATGATCATGCCCGAAATGGTGGGTCTGACCATCGGGGTGCATGACGGCCGCCGGCACGTGCCGGTGTTTATCACCGAGAATATGGTCGGTCACCGGTTGGGGGAGTTCTCTCCCACCAGGACCTTCCGTGGTCATATATCAAGGTCCGAACGGACCAGCCGGGTGAGGTAACCAATTGCCGCCGGTTAGAGCATTAGCCAAACAGATTGGCGCCTCCCAGAAGAGGCTCAAGCCCATCTTGGACCTGATCCGGGGCCAACGGGTTGAAGACGCCCTGAACAGCCTTAGCCTGTTGCCCTCGCCGTGGGCCAAGACCGTGGCCAAAGTGGTGGCGTCGGCGGCGTCCAACGCCGAGAACAACATGCTGATGAATCGGGACAATCTGCGGATCGTCCATATATCGGCGGATAACGCAAAGTCGTTGAAACGGTTCCGGCCCAGGGCCAGGGGCCGCATCGGCCCGATAATCAAACGCTCCAGCCACCTGATGGTGGTTGTGGACGAAGACGAGAATAGGAGCTAGGCATGGGGCATAAAACCCACCCATACGGGTTCCGGTTGGGTATCATAAAGGACTGGAAAGCCCACTGGTACGCACAGACCAGCCGCTCCTACCGTGAACTGGTGCTCCAGGACCTGCGGTTGCGCGATAGCATCAAGAACGAGTACAAAGCGTTCTCCGATGCAGGCATCGCCCGGGTCGAGATTGACCGCGGCGCTCAGGACAGTGTGATCAACATCCACTCGGCCCGTCCGGGAATCCTGATCGGCCGGGATGGAGAACGGGTGAAGAGCCTGCGCTCCAAGCTGGAGGCCATCGCGGAGAGCCGGATACAGCTCAATATCATCGAGATCGAACAGCCCGAGACCAACGCCTATCTGGTGGGCCGGAACGTGGCCGACCAGTTGGAGCGCCGGGTCGCCTACCGGCGGGCCATGCGCCAGGCCGCCCAGAGGTGCATGCAGGCCGGGGCCGAAGGCATCAAGATCATCATCAAGGGCCGCATCACCGGCTCTGAGATTGCCCGAGTCGAAAAGCTGATGATGGGCCGGGTGCCCCTCCATACGCTCCGGGCCGACATCGACTACTCCCTGTCCGAGGCGCATACAATAATGGGGCAGGTCGGCGTCAAGACCTGGGTCTATCACGGCGATATACTCCCGCCCCAGCCGGAACAGGTTGAGGAGCTGGAAAACATTGAAGTCACCGTCCAGGCGGAGGACATCGAGGAAGCCCTGGAGTCCATCGATCTGGAAAACCCCGAATAGGGACCTGACTAGGAGCGACCCATGCTGCAGCCCAAGCGGACAAAATTCAGGAAGCATTTCCGTGGCAAGATGCGGGGCATCGCCACCACGGGGAGTTCGGTTTCCTTTGGTGAGATCGGTCTCAAGGCCATGGGCGCCTCATGGATCACCGCCCGCCAGATCGAGGCCGCCCGTGTCGCCGTGACCCGGCACCTGAAACGAGGCGGACAAGTCTGGGTCCGCATCTTTCCCGATAAGTCGGTCAGTAAGAAAGCGGCCGAGACCCGGATGGGTGGCGGAAAGGCCGCCGTGGACTATTGGGTGGCCGTGGTAAAGCCGGGCCGGATACTATTTGAGGTGGCCGGCGTGCCCCAAGAAGAGGCGGTCCAGGCCCTGCGTCTGGCCTCCAGGAAATTGCCCATCCCGACTAAGACCGTCTTCAGAGACCGGTTGGCGGCCGCGGTGGCCAACGGCTTGGCTTAATATGCGTGTCCACGAGATAAGAGAACTCGGCAATGACCAGTTGTACGAGGAGTTGGAAAAGTCGGGTAGGGAACTGATGAACCTCCGGTTCCGCGCCGCGACGAACCAATTGCCCGACAGCAACGAGCCCAAGGCGGTTAAAAAGACCATCGCCAGGCTTCAGACCGTAATAAAAGAACGGCAGATTCAGGAGGCTGGCTAGTGGTGAGGACCATGCGCAAGGTCCGCGTCGGCGCCGTCGTGCGGACCAATCAGGACAAAACGGCGATCGTGGAGATGATCTGGAAACAGCGCCACCGGCTCTACCGGAAACAGGTGCGCCGGGTGGCCCGGTTCTACGTGCACGACCCGGAGAATCAGTGCCGGCCGGGCGACACCGTTCGTATCGAAGAGACCAGGCCCATCTCCAAGAACAAGCACTGGCGCCTGATCGAGATACTGGAACGGAAGCAGGTGGCCGAGGTCCGTCCCATCGACTTGGAAACCGACGTTGACCCGGAGATAACTCAGCCGCGCATCCTGGCCGCGGAAGCCAGAGCGGAGGCCGCGGAAGCTGCCGCAGCGGAAGAACCTTCCGAAGAAGAGAACGTGGCGGCCGTCGAGGAAGTGAACGCCGAGGCCGAGGAACCGGCTGAAACGGAAGAAGAGGCTGCCGAGGAAGAGTCAGAGGCCGGCGAGCCGGAAGCTGAAGAACCGGAAGCCGTGGAAGAACCTGAGGCCGGCGAGCCGGAAGCTGAAGAACCGGAAGCCGAGGAAGAGCCGGAGGCCGGCGAGCCGGAAGCTGAAGAACCGGAAGCCGGGGAAGAACCTGAGGCCGGCGAGCCG
>JACZXN010000141.1 GCA_022571575.1 Chloroflexota bacterium
GGCCGCCTGGCCAACCATGGGGGTGCCCGCGATGGCCGCGCGCCGCTGGGCCTTCACCGCCGGGTCGGCGTGGTCGATCAGTTCGTTGGCGGCCTTCCAGGCGTCGTCCTCGTTGTCCCGCACCACCAGGTGGGTGCGAATCCCCATGCCGATGCTGCGGCCGGTTTTCTGAAGTTCTTCCCGCAGGGCGTCGAAGCGGGCCTTGGAGTCCGCCAGCGGCTCGATCCAATTCAGGTGAAAGTCGGCCTGGCGGGCGGATAGGGCAAGGGCCCTGGGCGAGGCCCCGCCCAGATAGAACTGGGGCGGACGGCCCTCCGGAATGGGGGAACAGTAGGCGTCTTTCAGCTTGTAATGCTCGCCCTGGAACTCCACCGGGCCGGGCTGGGTCCACAGCTTCCGGCAGGCGGCGATGAACTCCTCGGCGCGCTCGTACCGGGTGCTCTGGTCACTGACCTCGCCCACCCGTTCAAAGTCGTTCTGGATGCCGCCGGGCACGATATTGATGTCGATACGGCCCTTGGATATCTGGTGCAGGGCGGCGGCCATCTGGGCGAACAATCCCAGGGCGATGAACCCCGGTCTCACCGCGATCAAAAATCGGATGCGCTTGGTCACCGCCGCCAGGGCGGTGGCCGTGGTCCAGGTCTCGGCCAGCGGGGCGTCCTCGGCGAAGAGGCCGTTGGCGAACCGGGTGGGGATCAGCAGGGAATAGAAGCCTTCGTCCTCGGCGGTCTGGACCACCCGGCGCAGGTAGTCGAAATCAGGGGGGCGCTCGGCCCTGAGGGTGCCGGCCCGGGCGCCGTCGCCGTCGATGGGGATGAACCAGCTGAACCGGGTCTCGCCGTGTCCGTTCGTCACTTTGCGCCTCCGCCTGGGGTTAGAGTCGGATACATCCTAGGGAAGCGGCAATGGGGGGTCAAGGGCCGGGGAGGCCCCCATCCTAACCTTCCCCCGGCGCGGGGGAAGGGACTCTGGTCAAGGGTTAGGGGGTGGGGTGGTTTGGCTGGCTCGGTTGGCGCCCTCTTCCCGTTCGTACCACATGATCATGACGATGCCGGCCACCAGGATGCTCATCATGTCGCCCGGCACCCAGAGCAACAGACCGCCCAATTGCTGGTCGGTAAGCGCAGACATCCCGAAGGGCCGGTACACGTCCTCGTAGCCGGTGTAGATGATGCCCTTGGAGAAGGTGATGACCGCCCCCAAGATGGTGTTTGGCAGGACGATCAGTCCCAGATAGAGCACCCGCACACCGTAATGGACCCGGGAGCGGTGGGGCTTGGGGTCGATGACCGCCCAGTAGAAGATGAACCCGGAGGAGAGCATGGTTATGTGCATCAGGGCGTGGACAAATTCGTTGCGCAGGGCCAAGTTCAACCCGCCGGGGAACTGCCACAGGTACAGCACTCCCATGAATATCCCGACGCTGATCACCGGGTTGGTCAGCTTGTCATAGATCGCTCGGGCCAGCGAGTGACGCACCGTGGGCCGGACGAGTCCCTGCAACACCCACGGCGGCAGACCGCGCAATACCGGCGTCAGCGGCGCGCCCAGCAGCACCAGCAGCGGCCCCAGCATCCGGAGCAGGAAGTGCTGCAGTTGGTGGAAGGACAGCAGATGCTCGCCCAGATTGTCCAGGGGCGACTGCAGGGCGATGAAGATCACGAACAGTCCCGTGAAGAACGACGCCTTCTGCCAGCGGCTGATGGGATGGCTGGGCCGGGCCCAGTTGCTGAGGCCGTTCAGATACAGATAAGCGGCTATGAGCAGGAGCAACGAGGGCAACGGGTTCCAGTTCCAGGCGGCAAGGATGCTCTGGCCCGGTTCGATCCCGCCGTTGGCGTGAACGGCGGGCACGGCCCATGACAGTTGAAGCAGGGCCAACACGGGCAGGGCCAGCAGTATCTTTCGGCCAACTCTCATGATAGTTCCAGCATTGGTTTAAGCCTGGGACTCGCCCTGGGCAGCCTGGCGGCGGCGGTTATTGCGCCGTGTGCTCCAAAAGAGATAGGCAACCCCCAGCATCAACACGGCGAAGACGCCGAAGAAGACCAGGCTTCCGCTGGTGTTGCGGTTGAAGGACGGGACCTCCACGGTGAATGCGGTGGCGCCGCCTTGGCCCAGGGCGCTTGAAACGTCAACACGGATCACCCACTCGCCGGTGGAGCCCAGGTTCATGCGGACATCGTACCGCTGGGGAGACTCCGGCGAGTTGAGGGCCGTGGCCCATCCTTGATAGTCCTCTTTTTCGTTTTCGGCTATCAGCACCACTCTGGCGTCGGCCACCGTCTCTCCCGTGTCGGCGTCGGTGACGAAGAGCACGATCTTGAGGAATCCAGCGGACAGATTGGAGTTCACCAGCACAACCCTCACGGCGTGAGGGCCGGCGATGATGTTCACCCCCCGGTCTTCTCCGATCGGGTCTTCCTGTTGGGCAACCGCGGAGGACAGCGGCGCGATCAGGAGCAGGACGACGATAACGGCCGGCAGGCCGATGTTTCTGAGTATGATGCTAACCATTGACTTGTAACTCGGGTGTAACTCGAATGGGACCCCTGCTTATACGGTAACGGGGCCGATAAAGGATTCCTCGCCCACGGCCGCCCATCAACCGTGGCGGCCGCCACGGGAGCCGCGGGTGGCGTATACCGCCGGGTGTTCGATGTGGTGGTCTTCCGCGCAGCCATCCATGGAGTCCTCCAACTGAATGGTCACGTGCTCGATGCCAAATTCGCTGGAGGCGATCTCCCGCAGCCGCTGCAGCACCGGGTTGGGGTCGTTCATCACCCCGGCGTCGGCGGTGACGTGGGCGCTCAGGGCGTCGTAACCGGTGGTGATTGACCAGGCGTGAATGTCGTGGACGCCGGTCACGCCGTCCAATTCCTCCAGGCGCAGGCACAGTTGATGCAGGTCCAGGTGGGCGGGGGTCCCTTCCATCAGCACATGGACCACCTTCCAGAGCAACCGGAAGGAGCTGGCCACTATCAACACCCCGATCACTATTCCAAAGATCGGGTCGGCGATGTCCCAACCGAAGGACAGCACCAATACCGCCGCGGCCACCACCGCCACCGAGCCCAGCAGGTCGGCGATCACGTGCTGGAACGCGCCCTCCACGTTCAGGCTCTCCCCCGCCGACCGGTGCAGGACCCAGGCGGCGGCCACGTTGACCAGCAGGCCGGCGGCGCCCACCACCAGCATCAGTCCGCCGTCAACCTCCGGCGAGTCGCCGAAGCGGCGGGCGGCTTCGAAGAAGATCCAGGCGGCGATGAGCCACAGACTCAGGGCGTTCAACATGGCGGCCAGGACCTCGGTTCGGTGGAAGCCGAAGGTCTGCTCGATGGAGGCGGGGCGGCCGGCGATCCAGATGGCCAGCAGCGCCAGGCCGATGGCGGCGCCGTCGGTGAGCATATGGCCGGCGTCGGCCAGCAGGGCCAGGCTGCCGGACATCAAGCCGCCAATCACCTCGGCCACCATGTACCCCATGATCAGCGCCAGGGAGATGCCAAGACTGCGCCGGCTGGCGGAGCGGTGGCGGTGGCGGTGTTCAGCAGCCGTGGTGGCGGGGTGTTGGGTATCGTCCATGAGCATATCGGTCCGCGCCCGCGTTATTTCCCGCGTTATTTATGGCGATTCTCCAGGCAGGGCGCGGGACCTATCTCCAGACCCGAGGACCGGCCTAAAGTTGGAAGGTCTTCTTCCAGATGCCGGGCGAGCCATCCGCGTGGGTCATGATGTCGCGCATCCGGCCATTGTCGGGATGGATCTCCCGCTGTTTCAGCCACTCCGGAGTCTCCGAAACGTTCTCGTTCTCGAACTCGTAAACCGTGGCGTACTGGGGCGCTCCCCGGACGGCCCGCCAGCGGCGGCCCCGGATACATCCAGGGGCCTTTTCATAGTTGGGCACGTAGACTCCACTGTACCATTTGTTCCACTCATCGTCGTCGGCGGGCGGAACGTCCATCCGGCCGATCTGCAGGGCGTTGGCCATGTCGCTGCTGGCGATGTCGCTGGTCAGCGAGGATGGGTGAATCATGTCATAGACGTTATTGATGAAGTTGGTGCCGATGAGGCTGGGGGAGACCCGCTGTCCCCACTCGGTGCGGGGCCGGTTCTTGAAGGCGTCGGTGTTCACCACGTCGGCGTTCTCCAGTTCGTAAACGGCCATGTGCTTGGGGCCGCTCTTGGTGGCCTCGTAGCGGGCGGCGTTGAGCACGCCGGGGACCGAAAGCAGTTCCTTCAGGTGTTCCTCGTTGTACCACTTGTTAAAGTCTTCTTCTTTGTCGGCTGGGATATCAACCCAGACGATCATCAAGCCGGTGCCTTTCTTGTTAGCCATTGCCGCCTCCAATCCACCGATTCAATTTTATCCCGGTCGGGTGTCGTCATGATAACCAAGGCGGCCCGGCTTGGCTACGTGGGCTTACACCGACATCAGTTGCCGGACCAGCTCCTCCGGGGCGGAGAGAAATGGGGAGTGGCCGGTGTCCAGTGATATGGTCCGCTCGCAGTGACCATTGGCCTGCATCTCTCGTTGGTACGAGAGCGGGATGGCGCCGTCCCGCAGGCATTCGATGTAGACCTTGGGCACCCGGCCAAAGTTCTCTTCGGTGGTCTGCATCGGGTCCATCAACGGCCCGGATGGCTGCGGGACCAACATGGACTTGGCCCAGACAAAGTCATCGTCGGAGCAGTCGTTATAGAACCTGGACTTGAGAGAATCCTCATGGGAGACAACGGCGCTCAGGTCGTCGGAGACGGCCCACGAATCCCGCTGTAGTCCCGCCCGCACCGCCTCGGGGTCTCGGGAAGGCACCGGCATCATCACCTCGCCAGGACCGAGCATCAATGCGGTCAGATAGATCAGCGTCTTGATCTTGCCGGGGCGGTATTCGGCGGTCTGGGTGATGGTGAGACCGCCCAGGCTGTGTCCGACCAGCACCACGGGCTCGTCCAGTCGGTCCAGCACCTTACAAACGTGGTTGGCGTAGGTGTCCAGGGTGACCTGGGCGGCGGGTATGTCGAACTCCCCGTAGGTGTTGCCGGGCAGGTCAACGGCGACCGCCTGGTGGCCTTGGGCCTCCAACAACGGGACAACCTTATCCCAGCACCATGAGCCGTGGTACGCGCCGTGGACCAGGACGAAGGTGGTCATGGAATATCTCCTAAACAAGCTGATAACTGATAGCTAACAGCTTTTATTCGAGCATTGAATCCCGGAAGCCTTCTATGGTGCTCTGCCGGACTCCGTGGTGGAGCAGGTAGGCTTCGGAACCGCCGAATTCGCTCTGTGTGACGTCCAGATACTTCTCGATGGCCGATCTAGGGGCCATGATTCCCTCTCGGGTGGAGTGCACAAAGCCGGGCATCTCATGGAGGCGCGCCAGGATGGCGTCAATGACTTCGTTGGTCTTTAAAAAGTCGTCTACGATCACTTCCCGGCTGACTCCCAACACCTCCAGGATGGTCGCGGATAATACGCCGGTCCGGTCTTTTCCGGCGCTACAGTGGAACAGGGCCGGCTGGTTCACCGGCTGGGCCAGCGTGGTGAACGCCTGGGCCATCAGGGCGCCAGCGTTGAATATGATCCACTGGTACATATCGGTTAGCCGCTTTTCCACTTCCTCTCCGGAGGTCGGCGGCAGG
>JACZXN010000142.1 GCA_022571575.1 Chloroflexota bacterium
ATCGTGGCTTGGATCGACGGGGGCATGCCTGAAGGGCCATGACGGTGGACCGGCGATCAACCTGTTAGTTCGAACTAGAAAGGTGAACAAAAAAAGGGCCGGGGCAATGCCCCGGCCCTTTGATTTCGCCTGAGACGCGGTGGGGTCTAGACCAGTGCCGGATCAGTATCCTTGACGTAAACCTGGATGCGGTTCCGGGTATGGTCGATGATGGCGATCCGCCCCTGGGGGTCGATCTTGACGGCACAGGGGTGGGCCAACAACTTCTCGTAGTCGGGGTCGTTGTTGTAAGCAAGCGCCCGCTGCCGGATCATGTCCGGGTTGGACAACAGCTTGTCTCTGCCCCACTTGGAGAGCCCCGCCTCGCCGTGGAACTCGCTCACGTAACGGCCGTCGGGAGCGAAGACCTGCACCCGGTTGTTCATCCAGTCGGCGACGTAGATATCGCCATCGGCGTCCACGGCCACACCGTTGGGCCGGTTCAGCTGGCCGATGCCGCTGCCGGAACTGCCGATCGAGGCTTCCCACTCGCCGTCGGCGGTGAACTTCTGGATGCGGTCGTTGCGCCAGTCGGCGACGTAGATGTGACCTTCGCCGTCCAGTGCGACGCCCCAAGGCAGATGGAGCTGTCCGTCCCCGCTGCCCTGCGAGCCGAATTGGCTGATGTACTTACCGTCGAGGGTGAACTTCTGGACCCGGTTGTTGCCGCTGTCGACCACGATGATGTTGTCATCGGCGTCGATGGCCAGACCGGATGGGCCCTTCAGTTCTCCGTCTCCGGAGCCGGCGGCGCCCCACTTGCTGACAAACTCACCGTCTTTGGTGAATTTGGTGATGCGGTTCAGCCACTCGTCGGCCAGATATAGATTCCCCTTGCTGTCCAGGACCACGGAGGTGGGCCACATGAACTCGCCGTCAGCCTCGCCGTAGGCCCCGAACTCGGTGATGTACTCTTCGTCCAAGGTGACGACGGTGACATGAACGCCGTCCGGCCGGTTCTCGTAGGACCGGTTGCACACGTACACTGTCCCGTCGGGCGCGATGGCCATGTCCGTTGGGTTACGGAAGCCGGTGCCGGCAAACTCTGCACGGCCAATGGAATGGTTGTAGCGGTATGTTCGGCTGGTTAGGCCGAAAAAATGTGTTGCCATATCTTTTTACCTCTTCGTCGCTTGTTGCGCCGGGCCGCCTTCAGTCTGACCCAAGCCAGGAAGGCGGCCCAACTATATTCTGCCTTTGGTAGCCGGCGCCGGTCCGGCGGCCGTTCGGGCCGCGGCGGACCACCGAACAGCATCAAGGCCGCTCAACCCCTGGGGGAGGTTTAAGCGAGGAACTTGACCCGCTCGAAGTTGCCACCGACGATGGGCTCCGGATCCAACTGGAACCAGTCTTCCAATATGGTGGAGTAGAGGGACCGGAAGTCCAGGTTGAACTTCAGGTTGCCTCCCTCTTCCTGTTTGGAGGGTTCAAGGGACGGATACTCGCCGTAGATTCCGCCCTTGACGTGCTCGCCGACCGCGAAGGCAACGCCGGCGGCGCCGTGGTCGGTGCCGGAGCCGTTGTCGGTGACGCGGCGGCCAAACTCGCTGAACAACAACAGGGTGACATTGTCACTGGCGTCGTGTTCGCGCAGGTCGGTCATGAACGTGTCAACGGTGTTGGAGACGTCGGTCAACAGCGCGGCGTTGGCCTGGGCCTGGTTGGCGTGGGAGTCGAAGCCGTTGTACGGAGAGGTGGTGTACAGGACCCGGGTACCGAAACCGGCCAGGTGGGTCTGCGCGATGTTCTTCATGTACTGGCCGATGGCGGTGGTCGAGTACTCCACGCTGGAGGTGTACTTGTCCGGCGCCGTGGACAGGATGTCGGCGCCCTTCAAGGCGTCGGTGCCGGTCTGGTGGATGTAGTCCATCACGGCGCCGGTGCCGATGGCGGGGGAGTACATGCGGCCGAACACGTCAAGCGCGTCGTTCCGCTGATTCTCGCCCTCGATGCCGGTCAACAGACCGTAGGTCTCCAGGTTGCCCACGGATGCGACGGGGACGCCGTCCATGACCAAGGCCCGGGGAAGACCCCGGCCGAAGTTGACGGCCGTCAGTACGTTCTCGGAATTCGGGTCGAGCTGTTTGGTGGCCCGGCCCAGCCAGCCCTCGATGCCGATCTTCTCCGGCTCACAGGTGTGCCAGATGTCCATGGACCGGAAGTGGGAGTAGCTGGGGGTGGGGTATCCGATACCCACGAAAATGGCCAGCTTGCCTTCGTCCCAGTACTTCTTCAATGGGCCCATGGTGGGGTGGAATCCCAACTCGTCGTTGATGGGGATGATCTGGTCTTCGGGCACGGCCAAGGTGGGGCGGAAGTCCCGGTACAGACCGTTGTTGCGAGGGATGACGCAGTTCAGGCCATCATTTCCGCCGGACAGGGATAGAACTGCCAGGACGGGATCTTTTTGCGTTGAAACCATGATTACTCCTTTATTTAGGTATCCCGAGAGTCAAGCTGCCCGGGTTGACTTACTCGAACTGGAATTCCGCGGTGGCGGCGATCATCTGGAACATCTCACCGGTGCGGCGGGTGAACTCGGTCTGCTCGGTGTCGGTACCGTGGGTCAGATCGCCATCCTTGGAAGCGTGGGAAACCAATTGGCCCATGGTGTCTTGGGTTACGATCAGCGGGCCGGTCAGGTCCAGACAGCCGCTGACGAACTGCTCCGGGCTGATCTTGTCGCCCAGGCCCATCAGCCGGTCAACCAGGGAACGGACCCCGGCCAACTCGGTGTTGCCCAGGATGTCGGAGGCGAAGTTTATGCGTTCGACCAGCGTGCCGCTGTCGATCCACTCGCGGCCGGTGTGCCAACCCTCGACGGTGGGCGGGTTCATCAGGTCCATGCCCATATATTTGGGCTCTTGGGACAGCTCGAACAGGCCGGGCTGGTGGCCTCTGAACTCCCCGGTCATGCGGAGGAGGCCAACGACCATCTCGGCGGGGTTCTTAACCTTGGCGTAGCGGACCGATTCATCTTTGAAGAAGTCGGAAGTGAAGAGGACTTCCAACATCGCCTTGATGGAGTGTCCGGAGTCCCAGTAAGCCTTCTCCATGGCCTCGATGGCCGCCTGGTCCCGCGGCGGGGTCAGCCGCCATGACGGAATCTGGGGTTCGTCGGCTACGAAGTAGTTATACATGTGCCTGGCGAGGTATCTGGCGGTGGCCGGCCGTTTGCAGACAATCTCGATGATATCGTCGCCGTTCCAATTGCCGGTCTCGCCCAGGAAGGTTTTCTCGGAGTCGTCGTGGTCGGCCGGGTCGAACCGGAACTCCCAGGGGCTGCGGCCGTGGGGGAACGGGGGATAGGGCGGGGCGATGTTCCAGCCGGTGAAAGCCCTGGCGCAGGCTTTAACGTCGTCCTCGCTGTAGTTGAAGCCCTCGTCCATCCCCACGCCCAGGGAGAAGAGCTCCAAGAACTCACGTCCGTAGTTCTCATTCAGATTGGCCTTGTGACTCTCGGTGTTGTCCAGGTAGTACATCATGCCGGGGTTGGTCGAGAGTTTGATCAGCAGGTCGTCGAACTTGCCCATTCCGTCTTGGCGGAAGATGTCGACCATCAGACCCATCTCTTGGCCGCTGTCGATCTTGCTGTGCCCGGCACAGAAGATCATGTGCCAGAAAAGGGCCACCTTCTCTTGAAGCTGGCGGGGGCTGTTGATCATGCGCCAGATCCATTGCTGAACGTTGTTCTCAATGGCCGCGGCCTCGTAGTACGAGGGGTTGTAGCGGATGAGCAGGTCTTCCTCGATGGCCTGTTGGGTCTCGGGGTTGAGCAACTCTTGGACTACGCTGTCATAACCTTGCGCTGCCTTGGCCTCGATCTCGTCTAGGCTCGCTCCGAATCCGGCGCGGCGCAAGAGGTGGGCCATCAACGCAATATCCTGTTCAGCCATGTGCTCCTCCTTTAGGAAAAGTCGGATTTGATTTTTCTCCGGGCGGCGCTGCCACCCGCTAATATTCGGTTACATGAAGGAGACGCCGGGTGCATGGGCCGAACCCCAGGCTCGTAACATCCCTTATGTAATATTCGTTACAAGGAAGAAATATAAACTAATGTGGAGGAAGTGTCAACACGATTGCCACCGCCGCTCGCCGTAGCTAAGTCGTGCCTGCGCGGGACACCCGGCTTTGGCCATGCCCAGACCGGTGATTTTAGATAAATAGACCCCGTGTCTGCCTGGTGCGGCCGGCGGATCATTCATTTTCCCAGCGCGGCCGCGGCGGCCCAGCCGATGACGCGCCAATTATAACAATTCCCATCCAGCACGCCCAGTCATCCACCGGGCGTGAGCCTTTAGCCTACATTCAGCAGATCACGAGGGTGCGCTTTGGGACCCGGTTTCCCCGGTTCCCCGGTTCCCTGTTTCAATGAGAATCCGCGGAGAGAATCCGCGGAGAGAATCCGCGGAAATCGCCCGGAGAATTTGACCTGGAAACCGGCGGGAGATCGGCGGGAGATCAAGTCATCGCATTGGCAGAGTTCAAGTCATCTTGACACGGTCCAAATCGCTTTGCTAGCATTCCAGGCATCATATTCCATCGCATGCCGATGTATCCGTGCCGCCGCCTCGCGGCCGACCTTTTCTCTATTTAAATCGGAGAAGGGAAGAGGAGTATGGTTCAAAACGGCGTCCAGCAATCACATGGGAGTACGGACCCGGGGGCAAAGCTTCCCGCCATGTTCTCCAGGTACAAAAACTCTGTGGAGCAAGAGCTGAATAGGGCCGTGCCCACCGCCGAAGACTCCGAAGCCTACCGCCTGCTCCGTTACCATCTTGGCTGGACCGACCAACACGGCAGCGCGATGGAGACCCTCATCTCCCAGGGAAAGTCTCTCCGCCCCACGCTGTGTCTCTTCGCCTGCGAGGCCCTGGCCGACGATTACTCCAAGGCCCTGCCCGCCGCCGCGGCTCTGGAACTGATCCACAATTTTTCGCTGATCCACGACGACATCCAGGACCAGGACCTGGAACGGCGGCACCAGCCCACGGTCTGGCATCTCTGGGGGATCCCCAAGGCCCTTTCCGCCGGCAACGCCATGCAGTGCACCGGCGACCTGGCGCTGCTGAACGTGGGCGGGGAAGATGTCGCCCCCGAGACCGTGCTTCAGGTATCGGGCATCTTGACCGAGAGTTACTTGGAGATGATCAAGGGCCAATGCATGGACCTGGACTTCGAGTCCCGGACCGACGTCAAGGCCGATGAATACCTGTACATGATCGCCTGCAAGACGGGGGCGTTGATCCGGTGCGCCCTGGAGATCGGGGCCCTTCTCGCCACGGATGACCGGGCCACGGTGCGGGCCTTCGCCGAGTTCGGCGACTGTCTGGGCCAGGCATTCCAGATACGGGATGACTATCTGGGTATCTGGGGCGACGAGGCCGCTATGGGCAAGGCCACCGGCAACGACATACGCCGCCGGAAGAAGTCTTATCCGGTGGTGTTCGCCCTGGAGCAGGCCAGCGGCCGGGCCATGGACGACCTGATTCGGATCTATGGACAGGAGGAGTTGGAAGAGGACGATGTGCAGCGGGTGTTGGCCGTGCTGGACGAGGTCGGCTCTCAGGAACACTCGCAACGCCTA
>JACZXN010000143.1 GCA_022571575.1 Chloroflexota bacterium
GGCATCGAGAAGGTGTTCACCATCGTTGGCGATACCATCCTGCCCCTGGTGGACGCCGCTGAAGACGAGGGCATCCAGTTCATCGACGCCCGGCACGAAGGAGCGGCCCTGCACATGGCCGACGGCTACGCCCGGATCACGGGGCGCCCGGCGGTGGGCATCTTCACCGGCGGGCCCGGTTTTTCCAACGCCATCTCCGCCCTCCCGGCCATCTACACCTCCGAGACCCCGGTGATCTTCATCGCCGGGGCCGCCGAAATGCCCCAGAAAGGTATGTCGGCCTTCCAAGAGATCGACCAGATCGCCATGACCGCGCCGGTGACCAAGGGTTCGTGGCTGATCCACGACAAGACCCGCATCCCCGAGTTCGTGGCCACCGCCTTCCGCACCGCCACCACCGGACGGCCCGGCCCGGTGCACCTGACATTGCCCATCGACGTGCAGGAAGCGGAGATCTCCGAGGATGACCTGCCCCAGTACCTGCCCCAGGAGTACCGGCCCACGGGACGGCCCCAGGGCGACCCGGTTCTGATCGAGCAGGCAGCCTCTCTATTGAAGGGCGCCAAGAAACCGGTGATCATCGCCGGCAACCCGGCCCGTTATTCGGTGGAACCAGCCCAACTCCAAGAGCTGGCCGAGTCAACCGGCATCCCCGTGTTCACCGTTGAACAGGCCCGGGGCCTGTTGGATGACGAGCACCCCCTCTGCTTCGGGTACGCCGACGGGGCGTTGAACCCCACGGCCCGGCGATTCCGGGAGGCCGACGTTGTGCTGCTCTTGGGCAAGCGGCTGGACCACCGGTACCGCTACGGCGGGATATTCTCCGATTCGGCCAAGCTGATCCAGGCCGATCCGTCCCCCGCGGAGATCGGCCGGAACCGGGGAGTGGCCGTGGGGATACAGGGCGACCTGGGCGCGGTGGTGGAACAGATAACCACGGCTTGCAGGGCCGGCGCCAGACCCAAGGAGAACATCGCCCCCTGGGTTGAACTGCTGAATAAAGACGCGGCGGCTTGGGACGCGGAGTTGCGGGCCAAGGCCGACGGACAGGAACCCATGCATCCCCTGGACGTATTCACCAACCTGGAAGAGCACCTGGACGAAGACACGGTCCTGGTGATGGACGGCGGCGATTACGTGCAGTGGGGCCGGTCGTTCTTGAAGGCGCGCAAGCCGGGCCGGTTCCAGAGATTGGGGCCTTTGAGCCACCTGGGCGCCGCGGTGCCCTACGCCATGGCGGCCAAATTAGCCTATCCCGAAAGCAAGGTTTTGGCCTTCTCCGGAGACGGGGCCTTCGGCTTCTATTCCATGGAGTACGACACCTGCATCCGGCACAACATCAACATCACCACGGTGTTGGGCAACGACCACACCTGGGGAATCGATAAAACCTTCCAGATGGCCTATTACAACCGCGCCGTCGGGACAGACCTGCGGCCCATCCGGTACGACAAGGTTGTGGAAGCCATCGGGGCCTACACCGAGCATGTGGACCAGCCCGCCGAGGTCGGCCCGGCGGTGGGACGGGCCCTGGCGTCGGGCCGTCCTGCATTGATCGACGTGGCGATCCGCTCCGGGGCCAGCCCCCTGGCGGAGGCGATGATCGCTCGCCGGAGGGGCGGGTAGGGCCACTTGAAGCGATATACGTCGTATCTATGATAATCGTCGGACTGTTTCGTTGAAAACCCTACGAATCTCGCAATTATCGCAATTCACATTGATGTTTATCTGATATCCGAATACAATTTTGGTAAGGAAATAGTCTTGACAAATAATTATCACGCCGCTAATGTGTGGGTTAAGGCTAAAACCCGAGCCCAGCTATATACTATTTGGGAGGGACCGGCATGTTAAAGATAGGCCATGAGGTCGTAAGGCCTGGGAAATACCCAGGTGATGATTCCGTCACCATTCCCGTTCCCGAGGAATTGGAAACCGTACCGGGCATTCCCCTGAACAACCGCGAAGTTGACTGGTACGCCCGTGAATACCCCCTGGAAACCATGAACATCAACGAGAGGGCCTCTCGTGACTGGGCCAACTCCATCCGCGACACCCACGTAGAGATGCGTGAGATCCGGAAGGAGCATGACAAGCTGAACCGGCCGTTGATCATGGCCGCCCGCTTGACCGGCGACCAAGAGCCGACGGCTGAGGCCACCGGCGACGACGTCACCGAGATCATCAAAGCCAAGTGCCGCGAGCTCGGCTACATCGAAGTGGGCTTCACCGCCTACGACCACAAGTACACCTATCAGTCGAAGAAGGACTGGGTGAAATTCCCCCACGCCCTCTGCTTGGCCTACGAGCAGGACTTCGAGCCCACCCAGACGATTCCCAGCATCGATGCCGAGATCGTCCACTCCAGCACCTACCGCACCGAAGGCGCCGCGGGTCTGGAGATTGCCAAGTTCATCCAGAGTCTGGGCTACCGCGCCCAGGTCCACAGCCCCAACGACAACACCGGCCCCTACATCCCCATGTTCGTGGAAGCCGGCCTCGGTTCCTTGGGCGCATGCGGCTACCTGCTGACCCCCCATGTCGGCTCACGCTGCCGCATCATGATCATCACCACCGACGCCAACGTAACCCACGACAAGCCGGTAGACTATGGCATCCATGCCTTCTGCCAGGTCTGTCAGGTCTGCGTGAACCGCTGCCCCGGCCGCGCCCTGATGCGCGACAAGGTGTGGTGGAGAGGCATCGAAAAGAACAAGCTCTACTTCAAGCGCTGCCGCCCGATCATGGCCCGCTACCTGGGCTGCGGCATCTGCATGAAGGTCTGCCCCATCCAGAAGTACGGCATGTCCACTGTGATGGAGCACTACGCATCCACCGGTCAGGTGCTCGGCAAGGGCACCCACGACCTGGAAGGCTACGAGATTGAAGGCAAGGGCTACTTCGGACCCGGCGAACTGCCGGTGTTCGAGCGCGAGTTCTTCAACGCCATGCCCCACGGTGACACCGAGGAGTGGGCGTTCGAGAACTTCAAGCAGAAGGCCATTGCTGCCGGCGGCGAGATCAGCGACGATCTGATGACCGAGTTCCGTGAGGAAGTCCAGCGTGGACTGTCTCAGAGCCGCGACAACCTCGAGATGATGGAAGAAGTGGACTACATTTAGTAGACCCCTTAATCCACCTGAACGCAGGTAATAACAAAGAGGCCGGCGGATTCGCCGGCCTCTTTGTTATTCGCCGCACCGGCCAAATTCGCATCCCGCCCAACCCTCCCCTCTGGTTAAGCTGGGTTCTCCCTCTTTGGTAGTGGTTCGACAATTTCGAATCCATTCCCTGGCGCGCCGGGGGCGACCTTCGCCGAGGCCCAGGATGAAATTATCGAAGGGCGCGCATCCGCCCAGTATGTCCAGTTCAATGAAACACGACCCATCCGCAGTGGGTGGCTCGATAGGACCGCCCCACCACGCGCGGTCTAACGTGGTCTGTGAGTCGGGGAAATCGCTGGAGCGCGTAGGGAGACGGTCCCGATGGAATCGGGATTCCCCCACGGTGGTGTCCAAACACAACTCAACGAAAGGGGCCGGAGAGTGTCTCTCCGGCCCCCGGCCATCCGATAAGAATCAGGCGGTTGTCTTGAGTCAGCCTAGAGTTGGTCCACGCTGACGTCAGGGACCGGGATGCCGGCGCTGGCCGGCTGGTCTTGCTTGAGAGCCTCAGCCAACCGCGCCACCTCTTTCTGGTAGGTTTCGCGGTCGTTCTGCTGTCCACTCAGGTCGAAAACCACATGCTCCGCCGCCAGGGAACGGGCGAACCGTGATCTTGGGTCTTTTAGGACGTTGTCGGTGGACCCCAGGAACAACGACCACTTTTCCGTCGAGAGCTGTAGTTGCTTGGCATGGGTGATGTCATTCAATATCGCCTCAACTTCCAGGGAAGCCGCCGACCCCAGCACCACCAACTTCTGGTAAGAGCGCACCCAGCGTTCGATCTCTTCCTGGTCCGAGGTGCTGTGCCGGTCCACCAATGGGTTGCCCCGTACGACCTGGGAAAACACCCAACAACGTACACCCTGGTCCCGCAGGTCATCCCGCAGGCGCTTGGCGAACTCCTCCTCTTCATCGATGCATGAGATGAAGCAGTCACCCAAACAGGTGGTGTCGCCCCTGGCCGTCTCCAGGAACCCCAGGGCCGCGTTGGGCAGGCCGGCGCCCTTCAGGAACGCCTCGGGGATCTGCCCATGGGAGCGGAACAGAGAGTCCAGGCCCACCGTGCTTGGGGCGTCGTGACGGACCTGGTCCAGGCCCTTCACGCCGCTCAGGTCACAGTCCTGAAATATGGAATAGCCAAACAGGCTGCCCGACATATCGGCGCCGGCCAACTCCACGCTCCAAAACTGGGTCTGGAAAAAGTCGCTGTTGGCGCAGATGGTATTGGTCATATTCGCACGGACCAAGGACGCACCGGCAAAGCTGGCGCCGGTGAGATCGGCGTCGGTCAGGTTGGCTCCAACCAGACTGGCCCTGGAGAGATTGGTGTTGACCAGCTTCGCGCCGGTCAGGTTGGCGTCGGACAGAATCGCGCGGTCCAAGTCCGCCCCCGAGAGGTCCGCTCCCCGCAGGTCCGCGCCGCGCAGGTTGGCCCCGTTCATCCGGGCCCGGGTGAGGTTGGCCTCCCTGAGGTTGGCGTGGTAGAGGTGACAGGGATTCATGTAGCAGCCGGAAAGGTTGGCCCGCTGCAACACCGCGCCCATCAGATCGGAGTCCCTCAGATCGGCGCCGCTGATATCCACCTGAGGCGCTCTGACGTAGCTCATATAGGATGCGTTCAAGTCCAGAATGTCGTCGGGATGGGCTTCCCGCCAGCGGGCAACGTGGTCCCGCCCCCGCTTAACGAGTTGAACATGCTCCATATTCGCCATGCAATCCGCTCCAGACCAGAGTCAAGATTGGGCCACAATTGCCCGGTGACCGGCGCATCGCCCTAGCCGCCGGTCTTGATGATCGCCCTTTTATGAGTCCCTTCGCCGATCTTGAGGCCGGCGTCGTAAGCCTCCACCTGGAAGGTCAGGCGGTTGCGGTCAACCTCGATCAGCTCCGCGTGGGCCACGATGGTGGCGCCGATGTCGGCGGGCGCCAGGTGCCGTACGTTCACCTCTATGCCCACCGAGACTTCGCCTTCTCGCAGGTGGTCGTTAACCCCGGCCATGGCCGCCTGTTCCATGAGTTGAATCATGGCGGGAGTGCTGAATTTGCTCACATGGCCCGCCACGTTGTGCTCGCAGACCAGTGTTTGTTTTTGGCCCTTCAAGCCTGGGGTAATACCGGGGCTCGCCATGTTGTTTGCCCTCCATTCAACCCTTTTCGACTGAGGCCGGCCGGCTCTTTTAGGCCGAGGCCGGCCCAAGCCGATTCCGGCTTTGGACGTGCGCCCACCCATGATAGCAGATAGTCCGCCAGGCGCAATCCAAGCCCAGGTCCGCCCAATGTTTGCTTTGAAGACCGGCCGGGTTTTAACCCCTTCCCGCAACCCCTATAATGTTAGGACCGGACCCGGTGCGCGCGCCCGTCAACTCAAGGGACCCCATTGAACTCCCTGGGGACTCTTAATGGACTCTTAGATGCCGACCAAACGCGATTTTCTATCCGTAACCGACCTTA
>JACZXN010000144.1 GCA_022571575.1 Chloroflexota bacterium
GAGGCCGACCTGGGCCGGGAATGGCGGGCGGAACCTGGGCATGGCCCGCTTGCCCTCGATGGCTTCCATGAGCGCCGTTTCTTCACCGGCCACGTAGGAGTCGCCGGTCAGAGCGACCTCCACGTCGTAGCTGAAATCCGAGCCCATGATGTTCTCGCCCAAAAAGCCCAACTCCTGGGCCTGGCGAACGGCGGCGCGGCAACGCTCGATGGGGCCGTCGTGGCCGTGGCGGATGAAGATGTAGCCCTTGCTGGCCCCGGTGGCGTACCCGGCGATGATCACCCCTTCCAGCAGGGTGTGGGGGTCGCTCTCCAGGATGTTCTTGTCGTTGAAGGCCCCCGGGTCGCCCTCTTCGCAATTGCAGAGGACGTACTTCTCGGGTGACGGATTCCCGGCCAAAAAGCTCCACTTGGTGGCGGTGGGGAAGGCCGCGCCGCCCCGGCCCCTGAGCCCGGAGACCTTCACCTCTTCCAGGGTCTCTTCACGGGTCAGGCCGGTGAGGGACTTATGCAGGGCCTGATAACCGCCGTTGGCCACATATTGGTAGATGTCCAGCGGGTCGATGTTGCCGGCGTTCCTGAGGGCGATGCGGTTCTCCCAGACCCGCATGGGGTGCTGATTCAGGTCTGGGATGCCTTCGGGCGGCGGGGCATCGCTCTCTTCTTGAATCAGATATCCCAAGGCCTTGGAGGCCACTGGCGTGCCTCCCGATACGTGGGAGGAGACGATCTCGGCCACGTCTTCCGGGTCCACATTGCCGTAGAACACGCGGTGCCCACCCGGAAGCAGCACATCCAAGAGGGGCTCGGCGAAACAGAGACCCAGACAGCCCACCCGGCTCACCTGGGCGGAGACTCCCTGACTCTTCAGGGCCGACTCCACGGCGGCCACCACCGCGTCAGCTCCGGCAGCCTGGCCGCAGAGGGCGGTCCCGATACGGATCCAGGGACGCTCGCCGGCGGTGAGTTCCCGCCAGCGCCGCCCGGCTTCCTCCCCAATTTCCAGGAAACTAGGCGCCATGGCCTTCCCGTTGGAGGAGATGCGCAACGTTTTTGGCTGCCGACTCGGGGGTGATCCTCCCAGCCAGGTGGTGGTCAAGGGACATCACCGGAGCCTGGGAGCAGGCCCCAAGGCAGGTGTTGAATCTCACGGTGAGGCGTTTGTCTTGGGTGTCGCCCTCAGCCTCCAGCCCCGCGGCTTCCAGGACCGATTTAAACACGCCCATGGCCCCGACCAGATGACAGGACGCGCCCCAGCAGACCTCAACCACATGCTCGGCGGGGGGTTCAAACCGGAAATTGGGATAGAAGGAGGCCACGGCCCAAACGTCGTTGATGGTGGTCTTGGAGAATCCAGCCACGAAATCCACCGCCTCTTTGGGTATGTAACCCAACTCATCTTCGACGGCCAGCAAGGACGACAACAGGGTGACGGTCGGCTGTGTCTGACCGTGGACTGCGTCGTGGATCCGCTGTTCTAGCCCACTCATGGTCTGGGCTCCTGATCTATCGGGCTGGTGACAGGCTCGGCCGGGGCGAGTTTCGGAGCGAATTTTGGAGCGAATTTCATCGATCAAATAGTTCGTGAAATCAGTAACAATCCAAGCCGGATGGTACCACAGGCCCAAGGCTGATTCAACCAGAAACCCGTCCCCGGACCGCCGGTTTCGGAGCTCCCAATACTATTCTCCGAACGATGGCCCGGAATAAGAAAAGGGGCGAGAAGCACTCGCCCCTTTGGTTGCTTTGGTTGGCCGCTGAAACAGTCTAGACGGTCTTGGCGACGGCGCTCCCGAGGAGGATGCGTTCCACATCGGGCAGGAGGGTCTCGGCCCGTTCCCGGCATTGTTCGTCGGTCAGACTGGAGAGCGGATGCTCGGCGACGATGTACTCGAAGTCAGGCACGCCCATCATGCGGGTCATGGCGCTGGCGGTGTTGTTGAATACGTGGGTGATGATCGACGCGGTGGGCAGGCCCAGGCGCTCCATCTCGATTCCGTCGTGCACACTGCACGAACTGCAGGAGCCTCAATCACCGATCCCGGTGATCAGTATGTCCACCTTGTTCAGCATTTCCTGGACCACATCCGGCTTGGTGGGCAGGGAGGCCGAGTGCTTGTTGAAGTAGAGGATGTCCTTCAGGTCGTGCTTCTCGTTCAGCATCTGACCCAGTGCGTGAAGGACCTTATCCGAGTTGGCCTTGGAGTTCTCCAGCAGGCCCAGGGTCTTCCCCGAAAGGGTGTCGGGGCGCTCGTTCAGGTGGAAATCACCGGAGGATAGCGACGTGCCGGTGGGGTTTACCAGTCTCATGTTCCTAACGGTAACGGTCTCAGCCATGATTCCTCCCAGACTTTCTATAGCTCTTGATCCAGGTGGCCCGAATAGCCGCCAAGATTACGTTCTCCCAATCATACACCGGAGGCTGCCTTATGCAAGGCGTCTAGGCTACGTCTTGTGCGCCTCCGAGGGCCTTCTATTCACTGCTCACTGCGCGTCACTGATTTCGACCAAAGGCTCACCTTGTTCCAACAGTTTCAGCGCGGTTGGTAGTGCGGTTTGCAGAACCTCTCTGAGCCTGACATTCGAAGTATTACCGCAGGTGATCCACACTACCTGAGGAGGAGGGCCCAAACGTTCAAGCAGTTGCGAGAAATCACTATCTTTGCTCATAATCACCGCACCAGCTACCCGGGCCGCTTCATAAATGTCCCCGTCTTTTGCGTGCAGCATACCCAATTCGGATAATGGATGTGCCTCTATTCCCCATTTTTCGGCTATCCAGGACGCTATTTGGGGAGACAATTGGGCATCGACCCACAGGATCAAGCGGCCACCACGGGGTGGTCAATCCGCTGGCTCGCGAACCGCAAGCACGCCCGGATATCCTCGGGTTCCAGGTCGGGCAACTCCGAAATCACCTCTTCGTGGGTAAGCCCGCCGGCAAGAAGATCGAGGACATCGATTACCCGGATGCGCATGCCTCGGATGCACGGCCTTCCGCCGCATTGTTCAGGGTCAACGGTGATTCGCTCCGCAAGGTTCGCCATCTCAAAGCACCTTTCTAATGGATTCTATCACTGGCATCATCCATCTGCCCCTTTCCCCAACTTCGGCCAATAATCTGCCACCGCTTGAAAAGCTTTCAGAATCGGGAGATTCTCTGGAATCGCGGTCGATGCTCGACGCTACCCTTTGACTAAGGACTCGGCTTCGCCGGGATCGAGTTCCGGTTAGCCCTTGGGCGCCTCTATCTTGCGGGTCCTGATCTGGAACCGGGTGGTGTCGATGATGGCGCTGTTCCGTCCGCCGGTGCCGCCGCCCATGAGCACCAGTATGTCCTCGGGGTTCTGGGCGCAGCGGCGGATGATCTTATCGTCGCCCTCGCGCTCCGGGCCCTGGGCGATGCCCAGGCGGATCAGCTCGCTCTGGGGCCGGACCGCGTTCTCCATCATGTATTCCTGGATGCCCTTCCGGGTCCAGCCGTCGTCGTTCAGGGTGATGGCATGCTCCGGGCCGATGACCAGCACCCACTGCGACGGGAACCGGAAGGCCATGGAGGCCGACTTGAGGGTGTCGGCGATGCTGGCCAGTATGGATTCGCCGGTGTGGCCGTAGGAGTTGTTCACCGTGATGGGGTTGTAGGCCACCGCCACGGTCACGGTGCTGTCCTCTTTTTGGAACCCGCGGGCGACGTGCAGCGGCTCCCAGGGGGAGTCCTCCTCGTTCTCGGCGAAGCACAGGGTGTACTTGCTGGGGTTGCCCAGGGTGCCCCGGTCCAGGGTGCCGGGGCGGGCGTCGAAGCCGTTCATGAAACAGAGGCGGATGGCCCGGCCCAAACAGGCGTTGGCCCGGTTGCCCGGCCCCAGGAGACCGTCCTTGTAGTTGGCGCTTATCTGGTCCCGGATCGGTCCGTTCAGCACCATCAGGATGGCCGGAGAACTGGTGGAGGCCGAGGCCATGTGGACGAAGTTCTTCTCTTCTTCCAGGGCCTTCAGGGTGGTGGTCAGGACGGGGAAATACTCGGGAAGACAGCCCGCCATCACGGCGTTGGCCGCCACGTTCTCGGAGGTCATCACCCGGTTGCGCATCTCCAGGGAGATGATCTCCTCTTCACCGGTCAGACCGGCCATCTCCAGCATCTCCCTGACCTTGTAGTCCACGGGCGGGACCACGGGCAGGCCGTCGCTCCAGCCCATCCGGTAACATTCTTCGATGGCCTCGATGGTGTCGCTGGCCTCCACGATCTTGGACCGTTCCATCTCGTTGGTCGTCATTTCATGCCTCCGAATCAATGTTCAGGTGAATAATGGGGGACTGGGCCGAGATGGCCTAGTCGTGCAGCCGGAGTTGGACCCCGGATTTTTCTTCTTGAAGTTTGGCCACGGCGTCGGAGTCCTCGGCGCCCCAGCCTCGGAACATCGCCTCGACGTGGCGTTGGTCCACCATGTTGGAAAGCTCCATGGGTATCCCGTACTCCCGGCCCAGGTCGGTGGCCAGACGGACGTCCTTGGCCGCCAGGGCGGTGGCGAAACCGGGCTCGAAATTGCCCTTGAACAGGTACCGGGGGAACTTCTCCAGCAGGCGCTTGGAGCCGCCGGAGCTGTTGTTGATCACATCGGCCAATATCTCCAGGTCAACCCCGGCCTTGACCCCCAGGGTCAGGGCCTCGGCCAACAGGACGCCGGTGCCCATGCTCATCAGGTTGTTGCAGATCTTGCAGACCGACCCGTTGCCGATGTCTCCGCAGTAGACCACGTGGGAGCCGATGGCCTCCAGGGTCGGCTTGAAGCGGTCGAAGGTCGCTTTGTCCCCACCGACCATGACCGCCAGTGTCCCCGCCGCCGCGCCGTAGACCCCGCCGCTCACCGGCGAGTCCAAGAGAGTGACGCCCTTGGCCGCGCAGGTCTGGTGGAGGCTGCGCACCATGGTTGGAGAGTTGGTGGATAGGTCGAAGAAGACCGAGCCGCTACTTGCGCCTTCCAGGATTCCGCTTTCGCCCAGGACCACCGCCTCCACGTCCCGGGGCACGGGAAGGGAGGTGAACACCGCTTCGTTCCCCGGCACGGCCTCCTTTGGGCTGTCCGCCCAGTTTGCGCCCATCTCCAGCAGGTTGGTTGCGGCCTCGCGCCGGAGGTCGTGAACGGTTAGCTGATGGCCTGCTTTGATCAGATTGACCGCCATGGGATTCCCCATGTTGCCGGTCCCGATGAAACCTATTTTCATCGCGTTCTCTCCTACTTGTATCTGATGGACGTCCGGATGGGCGTTTCTCGAATCGAGTTCCCCGGGGCCGCTCCGCCGTCAACGGCGGCTGATGTGGCGCCCTGAGATGGGTTCGCGAATCGTCGTCTGAGTCGTCAGTAACCGGTGGCGCCGGCGGCTCCTTAGACTCCGTAGGCTCCGGTGGCGGGGCCATTCCGTAGGCCGAGTTCTCGTCGCTCTCTTGGTATTCGACCGTGTCTTGGACCGCCGGCCGGCCTTTCAGGTCATCGGGCGATGGGCCGTCCGGGGATTCGTCGAAGGCCTCTTTGGCCATCCGGAAGGCGTTCACGGCCGCCGGCATGCCGCCGTAGAAGACCATCTGGGCGATTATTTC
>JACZXN010000145.1 GCA_022571575.1 Chloroflexota bacterium
AGCGGGCCTCGTCGGAGGCCAGAAACACGATGGCCCAGGCCACGTCCCAGGGGGTGCCGTCGAAGCCCAGGGGGCCGGCGCGGCGGCGCAGGTTGAGCATCTCCTCGGAGCTGTGCCGGGCGACCATGGGGCTGTAGATGTGGCCGGGGGCGATGCAGTTGACCCGGATGTTGTCCCGGCCGTAGTGGACGGCCATGGAGTTGCTGAGGCCCAGTATCCCGCCCTTGGAGGCCGCGTAGGCGTGGCTGGGGCGGCCGCTGCCGGCCCGCAGCCCGACTATCGACGACAGGTTGACGATGGACCCGCCGCCGTCCTTGATCATCTCCGGGATGGCGAACTTGCTGGTCAGCATCACGCTCTTCAGGTTGACGTCGATCACCGTGTCCCAGAAGTCCTCCGCCACGTCAGTGACGGAGCCGGGGCCGCTGATGCCCACGTTGTTCACCAGGACGTTCAGCTTGCCGTAGGTTTTCACCGCGGCTTCCGTCATCTCCTGGCAGGAATCGATGTTGGTGACGTCGCCGACGAAGACGGTGGCGTCGCCCCCTTCCTCTTTGATCTGGGCCAACGTGACCTCGGCGTTCTTCTCGTCCCGATCGACCAACAGCACCTTGGCCCCCTGGCGGGTGAACAGCAATGAGATGGCCTGGCCGATGCCTACGAAGTCGCCGCTGCCGGTGGCGCCGGCGCCGGTTACGATGGCTACTTTACCTTCTAATCTATCGCCTCGCGTTGTCATGGGGCCTCCAGAGATTCAGATACCGTGGGTGGCAATGCTTGTCTGGCGTGCAGTATATTACACCGCCGCCCACGGACGGGTTCTTCTTCAGCGCCCGAGCACTTGGCGGGCCGATCCCAACTTTGATGTATCTAACGGGTTTGCGCACAAACGCTTGACAAGGGACGGACCGTTCTGCTATAATGCTTGGCAAGTCCTCAAGAAACGGGGGCTTATTTTTTTGCCCTCGCATATCCAAGAACTCCCCGGACAGATATGCTTCCGTTGCTCGAAACAGGTCCCTAAAACGCCCCAGCAGCCGCTGGGGTATTTTTTTGATAGTCCGCCCGGCACAAGTTGAAGATTTCAGGAGCATCATGAGCAGATTATTCTCGCCGATCACCATCCGGGGCGAAGAGATCCCCAACCGCGTCTTCGTTGCGCCGATGTGCCAATACTCATCGGAGACGGAAGACGGGCGCTGCGGCCCCTGGCACACCGTCCACTACGGCACGAGGGCCGTGGGCGGGGCCGGGCTGGTCATGCTGGAAGCGTCGGCGGTGCGCGCCGACGGCCGCATAACACCCTGGGACCTGGGCATGTGGAACGAGGACCACGTGGCGGCCGTGGGACCGGTGGTCGACGCCATCGTGGCCAACGGCTCGGTCCCGGCGATCCAACTGGCCCACGCCGGGCGCAAGGCCTCCCACGGCAAACCCTGGGAGGGCGGCAAACAACTGGACTCCAGCCATGGCGGATGGGAGGCCGTGGCGCCAAGCCCGATCAGTTTCCAAGAGGACTGGGACGTCCCTCGGGAATTGACCGTGGAGGACATTGGACAACTTGTTGAAGATTTCGCGAGTTCCGCCAAATTGTCGGTGAACGCCGGGATCAAGGTCATCGAACTGCACATGGCCCACGGCTATCTCGCCTGCGAATTCTTGTCACCCCTTTCCAATGAGCGCACGGACCGATACGGCGGCTCCCTGGAGAACCGGACCCGCTTCCCCTTGGAGGTCGCCAGAGCGGTGCGAAACGCCATCCCCGATTCCATGCCCCTGTTCGTGCGGGTGTCGGCGACGGAGTATATGGACAACGGTTGGGACGTGGACGAATGCGTGGAGTTCTGCCGCTGGCTCAAGGACGACGGCGTGGACCTGATCGACTGTTCCTCGGGCGGGAACTCCCCAGACCAGAAACTGACCCCCTACCCCGGCTACCAGGTCCAGTTCTCGGCCCGCATCAGGAGCGAGGCGGAGGTCACCACCGGTGCGGTGGGTCTGATCACCGAAGCCGCCCAGGCGGAAAAGATCCTGGACGACGGCGAAGCCGACGTGATCCTGCTGGCCCGGGAACTACTGCGGAACCCCTATTGGCCGATCCAGGCCCAGACCGAACTGGACGGCGCCGGCGCCTGGCCTTCCCAATATGCCAGGGTGGCGGAGATACGCAAGTTCTCAGCCCCTTCCCGCTAGCGGCAAACCGGCCGAAAACTGCTTAGAATGACCGGATATTGCCGGCAGGCCTCGGGACTATTCCCGGGGCCTTTTTTTGGCCGTCGCCAGATGATGACCTTTGGCCCTGATTACCCAGGCCGTTTGGCTCTCACGGCCCGTACCTCGTCTCCGATATCTTGTTCTGCAAGACTGGGGCCCGCCTCCGTTCCGGCCGGCCCCAGCCGGCTCAATAAGTACGCCACATAAGGAGATGGGCAAATGGTGAAGCCGATGCAACTGGGCCACGTGAACATCCGGGTCAAGGACCTGGCACGGTCCGAAGAGTTCTACACCGACGTGTTGGGGCTCGAGGTGACCCACCGCCGGGACACGATCCTCTTCCTCAGTTCCAACGATCTTTCCCACGAACTGGCCATCAGCCCCCTGGGACCCGATGCGGCCGGCCCGGACAACACCCGGGTCGGGACCAACCACAACGCCTGGCTGATGGGCTCATTCGACGACCTCCGCCAGATCCACCGCCGCCTCAAGGAAAAGAACGTGGAGATCCTCCGCATCCGCCAAAACGCCTGTTCCATGGGCATCTATTTCGCGGACCCCGACGGCAATGAGAACGAGGTGTACTTCGAAACCTCCGACGCCCGATACCGCGACGGCGGCTGGCAGGGCGAGTTCCCCGAGAAATTGGACGAAGCGCCGGCTTAAACGCCCAACCGGCAATCCATTCCCCAAATCACCGAAATAAGAGGCACGAAATGGTCAGCGTAAAATCGATTCATCACATGACATTGGTGGTTAACGACGTGGACAAGACCCGGGATTTCTTTACCCGGATCCTGGGACTGCCGGAGATCAAGAAACCCAACGAGAACATGTCGGTCGTCTGGTTCGGAGTGGAGGCCAACGAGCTCCATTGCATGGTGCGGCCGGACTATGTGGAGGACGGCCGGAGCGACCTGAGCCTCAATGGCCGTGACCGGGGCTTCGAGGGCCGCCACGTGGCGCTCACCGTGGCCGAATCCCTGGATGAAGTCGCCAGCGTCTTCGAGGCCGAGGACATCCCCTATCACCGGGGAACGGCCGGTCTGCCGCAGATCTTCTGCGAAGACCCATCGGGCAATTTCATCGAGATCAATACCGGCTGGTTCCAGGCGCCGCTCTAGTCCCCTGGCCGTTCTGGATTCAATCCATCGGCAGATAACTGGGAGGTGAACCATATGCTGACAACCACGCTGATCCATCACCAACTGGTGGTGGTGAACGACCTTGACAAGGCCCGCGACTTCTACGGAAGGGTGGTGGGTTTGACCGAGATCAAGCGCCCCGACACCGGGCGAAAGGGGATCTGGTTCGCGTCCCTGAGCAACGAGTTGCACATCTCGCTCCGAGACGATCTCACCGGCTTTGGGCCCACTGAGATGCCGTTGAGTCCAGGACTGCGGCCGGGGCGGTTGGGCCGTCACATCGCCTTCGCCATGGACGGGACCCTCGATGAGATTGGCGCTCATCTCGATGCCGAGGGGATACTCTACGAATTGGGCACCGCCGGCCTGCCCCAGATCTTCTGCGAAGACCCCGCTGGCAACTTTGTTGAGTTCAACACCGGCTGGGACAAGGAATTCGTTTAAGGGGCTTCGCTGGGGTTCCCACCGCACGTCCCAGATAATCTGAGGAGATGAACGATGGAATTCGGACTTTTCATGATGCCGCTGCATCCGCCCCAACGGTCGATAGCCGACTCTTATGACCGTGACCTCGACCTGCTGGCCTTAGCGGACCAACTGGGCTACAAAGAGGCTTGGATCGGCGAACACATCACCGAAAGCTGGGAGAACGCCCCCGTTCCCGAGCTATTGATCGCCAAGGCCTTGGCCATGACCAAGAACATCATCCTGGGAACGGGTGTGACTCTGCTGTCGATCCACAACCCGGTGGATGTGGCCCACCGTATAGCGATGTTGGACCACCTGGCCCGGGGCCGTTTCTACTGGGGGGTGGGAGCCCGGGCGCTACCCACTGACCTGCAGTTGTTCGGGTTCGACCATACCAACGGGGAGGAGATCCGCGAGCGCTCACAGGAAGCGCTGGAGGTAATCCTGGGCATCTGGAGCGCGGAGGGAGGCTACACCCACCACGGCAAGTACTTCAATATCCAAGCTCCGGAGATGGACCCCGTACTGGCACGCGGTCTTTACATGAAGCCGTATCAGAAGCCGCATCCGCCCGTGGGCGTCGCCGGCAGCACTCCCGGCTCTCCCAGCATCCGCCTGGCGGGAGAGAAGGGCTGGATCCCCATGAGTTCCTCCAACCTTCTTCCGAAGTACCTGGCCATGCAATGGGATGTTGTCGAGGAAGGGGCCGCCAGCACGGGGAAGACTCCAGACCGCAAGGAATGGCGGATCGCCAGGGATGTCTACGTTGCCGACACACCGGAGAGGGCCCGCAAGGAGGCCAGGGAACTACTGGGCGGTAACTACGTGCAACACCAGTTCCCCAACCGGAAAGCGGCGCGGAACCTGGACGGCTCCAAAGTGGAGCCTGAGATGCCCGACGACGCAGTGGACGTGGACTACATGATGGAGAACCTTTGGATCGTGGGTGACCCGGAAGAGTGCGCCGGGCAGATTAGGCACCTCTACGAGGAGGTCGGCGGGTTCGGAACGTTCTTGGCCATCAGCCAGGACCCGGATGACGCCACCATGTCCGCCCGCTGCCTGCAACTCCTCAAAGAAGAGGTTGGCCCGCGAATCAAAGACTTGACCGGCGCCTAGGGGCTACGGAAACACGCCCCATTTTTTCCGGAGAGAGCCTCGGTCCCACCAGTCGGCGCTCTCTCCATTTCGCGACTCTAAGATCAAACACGTCACTTACGTCTCCCATTCCTCCAGCCGCTGCTCCAGCTCCGACTGGGTCTGGGTATGCTCTTCCCCAAGGCGAGTCATCTCTTTGAAGTCCTGGCTGACAGTGGCTTCCTGAAGCTGAGTTTCGATCTCTTTCAGCCGGTCTTCCAGGTCCACTATGACCCGTTCCATGTCGATCACGGGCGCCGCCGGATTCCGCCGTTTGGGACCTTGGGGCTTGACGGATTGGGGCCGCGATGCCGGTTTCTCTCTCTCTTGGAGCCGGGCCGCCGCCGAAGTAGCTTCTGCCTCCCGTTGGGCGTCGGACCATTCCTCGAAAGTACCTAGAAAAACGGTGACCTTGCCGTCGACCATGACCAGCAAAGATTCGGCGATCAGCGAGACCAGGTGCCGGTCGTGGGACACCAGGAGTATGGTGCCAGAATAACTCAGCAAGACCTGCTCCAACGCCTCCCTGCTGGGGATATCGAAATGGGTGGTGGGCTCGTCCAAGACCAGCAGGTTTGGCTCGGTGATCAAGAGCCGAGCCAACGCCAG
>JACZXN010000146.1 GCA_022571575.1 Chloroflexota bacterium
CGAGGACGGCGGCCAGAACTGGGAGCGCATCGACGTTGGCCCCAACGACGGGCGAAACGGCTACGTGATCATGCGTATGACCCAGGGCAGCCGGCCGCAGATCGTCACCTTCGGCGCGAATGACCATGACCCCAGCGAGAACCTGGGTTTCATGCGCAGCAACGACATGGGACGCACCTGGGAGTTCTTCGCGCCGGAATTCCGGACCAAGTCGATCCACGACTTCGGCCTGTCGGCCGACGGCCGGTCCATCTATGTGAACGAGGGCGGCGCCTATTTCGGGTGGGTCTCCAGAGACGCCGGCGCGACCTGGAGCCAGGGTCCCATCCTACAGGTCAACGGCCCCATCGCCGTTTCTCCGGCCGACCCCAACCTGGTGCTGTTCGGCTCTCCCGGCGACGTGCGGCGGTCCACCGACGGCCTGGCCTCCATGAATATCGTGATGTCTGATGTGGGCACGGTGCGGGAGATCGTTTTCTCTCAATCAGACCCAAAGGTCGTTTACGCCGAGACCGACGGATACGTCCTCTACCGTAGCGACGACGCCGGTCTGACCTGGCGATTGCTGGTCAAGGGCCGGGAGGAGGTGCTGAACGCCCAGCCGTAGAGCTATTTGTTGCAGCCGGTACCGCAGATTCCTCCTTGACGCTGCCGGCGCCGGTCTTTAGAATTAGGGCTAGGTTCAGTCCTGACATGTGGAATAGCTAGGTGGGATATGCGTAAATTTCTGATTCCTTTGGTATTCGTGGTTTTGCTGACCGTTGCCGCAGTCATGCCCGCCGTCGCCGGCGCGCCGGACGACGCCCCCGCGCACTCGGCTCAGAGCTGTAGTTCGATCTAGCGTCCGCTGTCTCCCACAGCATCGGCGGCCGGTAGAGCCGCCATCCCCCGCTGAATAACCAGCATTAAATCGATCAAGCTATTCGGCCCCGCTCCATCTCCGTGGGCGGGGCCTTTTTTTGGGCGCCTCTTGGGGCGGTTAGATATTGGAAGAATTGATAAAGATAGTCGCCGTCGTGGCCGCGACGGCGATTGGCTTCACCATCGCCGGAGTTGCCGGCTTCGGCGGCGGGGTGGTGGCCCTTCCCGTCCTGGTCTGGGTGTTCGGCGTGCGGGAGGCCATCCCCATACTGTCGATCTCCCAACTGCTCAGCACCGCCTCGAGGATCTGGCTCCACCGGGACGGGATCAGCTGGCCGGTGGTCCGTTACTTCGCCCTGGGGGCGCTGCCATTGTCCGTCCTGGGCAGCTTCATATTCATCGCCATCGACACCACGTTGCTGGTGCGCATCTTGGGTGTGATGATGCTCCTCTTCGTGGTCTATACCCGGATGCCCATCGGGCGCAATTTCACCATGAAACTATGGGCCTTCACGCCCCTGGGCGCGGCCACCGGATTCGGCTCCGCCTTCTTGGGCATTCCCGGTCCCTTCGCCGCCGTCTTCTACCTGGCCTACGGTCTGGCGGCCAGCCCCTACATCGGCACATCTTCCCTGGGGATGGGGTTGATACAGGTGCCAAAGCTGATCATCTTCGGCGCCGGCGGCCTATTGACCCCGCGGGTCCTGCTGCTGGGCATCGGATTGGGGGCCATCGCCGCCTTCGCCGCCTATCTGGGGAGAATCATTCTCAGGCGGGTGCCGGAAAGTGTGTTCCCCAAGATCATAACGGTCATGCTGCTCGTGTCCGGGATCGTCTTTTTGATCAGGGGGTGACCTTCGCAACACCTTCGTAACTCTTCGGTAACTCTTGGGTAACTCTTCCTCTATTAATATGTTCTCACCGGGTTGAGTCTTCATCAATTATCAACCAAATTCATCCGGCCGAGGAAGCATGACCCTGACCCTAGATCGCCCGATTGACGGTCTCACCGCAGTCGCGGACCCCATCACGCCGGGACCGGCCCGCAAACGCCGCAGCCGCGACCGCCAGCCATTCACTCCCGACCCTGTAGAGGTGGCGGTGTACTGGTGGTGGACCGATGATGGCCGGACAGCCTGCATGGAGAACCAGTTCTCCACCGTGCCGGCCACCCCCATCCGTTTCCGTTGCATCGGCACCAGCAGCGCCAAATACCCCAAGCGCTACCGCGTGGACCTGGCCCAGGCGTTGGACCCACTGCCGGAGCTTAACCGGCGCGAACTGAAGGCCCTGGGCAATGCGCTGGCCGATGCCCTGAGCCGCAAGCTGGGCGTGGAAGTGGCGCCCCTCTCCTGCGATGTCATCGATACCGTTCTGAGCGGCGTTTAACCCTCGTAAATCCGGTCAGCCCTTGATCCTCGCAAAATGAGACCCCGCACGGAATCACCGTGCGGGGTCTTTTCGTACCACGCTGGGAGCAGGAGACGATTGTCGGAGCGTAAGGGCAGTTATCTTCCGGCGGCCAACACCCTCTTGAACACCCGCCCCAGCAAGACCGCTTCTTCTTCGGTTATGTGGCCCAGGAACACCTTCCATGCGTCCTTGGAATGGTCCGGGCCGACCCTCTCGATGGTGTCCCTTCCCTGCTGGGTGATGACGGCGTAATACCCCCGCCGGTCCCCTGGACAGGGCTCCCGGAGCACCAGGCCCGCCTCGATCATCCGGTCCAGAAGCCGGGTGACGCCGCTGCGGGTCAAGAGCACCGACTCCGCCAGCTCTCCCATCCTCAGCCTGCCCTCCGGCCCGTCGGCCAGTTGGAGCAAAACGTCCCACCAAGACAGGGGTAGGCCGTGCTGCTCATGCATCCGGCGCTCCAGGTACTTCACCACCGTGGAGTGGGTCTCCAAGAACGCCCGCCACATGTCCAGATGTTCCTGCGTATTCTGGGCTTTTACCGTTGCCGCCATGCCTCGATTATAGGATCAGTTATTTTGACAATCAACTATTGACGGTGCAAGTTCGTGGCGGCGCGGGATAAATCAGGCGTGATATCATGGATTTCAGGTAAGAATCGGCCACATCAACCCGTTCTTAAAGGAATGGGCCGATGACGGCCGATCACCCGTCCCGCGATCAGGGAGCTGAGATGCCGGCCAACGACGGTATTGAACGTCTCTGCATTGAACGTCTCCACGGCTCCGGACTGGACGGCACGGACGCCCAGCGGATCTACCGCCACATGCTGCTGGCGCGCACCATCTCGGAGAAGAGTTGGCTCCTCACCCGGCAGGGGCGTGTCTTGTTCACCATGCCCTGCGACGGCCAGGAAGCAGCCGACGTCGCCAGCGCCTACGCCCTGGACCGCGGCAACGACTTCATCGTTCCCTACGCCCGCAGCCTGGGGGCGATGCTGGTCAAGGGCATGACCACCCAGGAGGTCATGCTCAACATGTTCGGCAAGGCCGCGGACCCCAACAGCGGCGGCCGCCAGATGCCCATGCACTGGGGGCACAAGAAACTGGGAATCATCTCCATGGGCAGCTCGGTGGCAACGACCATCCCCAGGGCGGCGGGGGTGGCCCTGGCCTCCAAACTCAGGAAGCAGAACTCCGTGACCATGGTTTATTTCGGCGAGGGTTCGGCCAGCGAAGGCGATTTTCACGAGGGGCTGGCCTTCGCGGGCGTCCACCCGCTTCCGGTGGTGTTCTTCTGCAACAACAACGGTTGGGCCACCTCGGTCCCGGTCAACCTCCAGAGCGCCGAGCCCCAGATCGCCAAGAGGGCCCAGGGGTATGGGTTCCCCGGCGTGACGGTTGACGGCCTGGACCCGCTGACGGTTTACCAAGCGGTGAAAGCGGCGGTGGAGCGGGCCCGGTCCGGAGAGGGGCCCACCCTGGTCGAGGCCACCACCATCCGCATGATGCCCCATTCCAGTTCCGACGACCACCTGCGCTACCGGACCCAGGAAGAATTGGACGCGGAGAGAAAGCTGGACCCGTTACCTCGCTTCAGGGATTTCTTGATCTCCGCCGGCCTGCTGAACGAGGAATCAGATCAGACGATGCGGGACGCCGTAGACCAAGAAGTTGAAGCGGCCATAGAATCAGCGGACGCGGCCCCGTCTCCGGACCCTGACTCAGCGTTGGACGGGGTCTACGCGCCATAGGCGGCCTGATGGGTGAGCCTGATGGGTGAGATTGATGGGTGAGATGCGCTTGATCGAAGCCGTGCGGGCGGGCCTGCGCGAAGAGATGGCGGCGGACCCCGGCGTGTTCCTGATCGGTCAGGACATCGGCATAAACGGCGGGGTGTTCCGCGTCACCGACGGCCTGCTGGATGAGTTCGGTCCCGGCCGGGTCATCGATGCGCCATTGGCCGAATCAGGCATGGTGGGCATCGCCATCGGAGCGGCTCTGAACGGGATGCGCCCGGTGGTGGAGATACAGTTCGCCGATTTCATATTCCCGGCTTTCAACCAATTGGTCAGCGAGGCGGCGCGGATCCACTACCGCAGCAACGGGGAGTTCACGGTGCCCATGGTCATCCGCGCTCCCTACGGAGGGGGGGTCCGGGGCGGGCTGTACCACTCCCAGAGCGTGGAGGCCTATTTCGCCCACGTGCCGGGACTCAAGGTGGTCGTGCCGTCCAGTCCCCACGACGCCAAGGGCCTGCTGAAAGCCGCCATCCGCGACGATAACCCGGTGCTGTTCTTCGAGCACAAACTTGCCTACAACACGGTGCGGGGCGAGGTGCCGGACGGCGATTACACCGTGCCCATCGGGGAGGCCGTGGTCCGGCGCGAAGGGCGGAACCTGTCGCTGATCTCCTACGGACTGTCGGTGCACCACTGCCTGGAGGCGGCGGAGACCCTGTCGGCGGAGGGGATAAGCTGCGAGGTGGTGGACCTGCGCACCGTGAGCCCGCTGGACACCGGCACGTTTTTGGAGTCGGTGAGGAAAACAGGCCGCGCCTGCATCGTCCACGAGGACAACCTGACGGGCGGCGTGGGGGCCGAGGTGGCGGCAATCATCGCCAAGGAAGCCTTTGAATTCCTGGACGCCCCGGTGCAGCGGGTGGCCGCGCCGGACGTGCCGTCTTTCCCCTACAGCCCGGCCCTGGAAGACGCCCTGTTGCCCGGCCCGCCGGACATCGTCCGGGCGGCGCGGGAGCTGGCCGCCTACTAGTAGTGGATCGCCCGGCCGACTCCGCCGCCGGCGGCGATGGCGTCGCCGTTGATGGAGATGGACTTGGGGGAGGCCAGGAAGGCGATCACGTAGGCCACTTCCCGGGCGTCGACGATGTGGTGGATGGAGTTCCCCTCCGCCATGCGGCGTTCCGCCTCCTCGACGGTGATGCCCTGGGTCTTGGCCCGTTCTTCCAGAATCGCCGGGATACGTTCCGTGTAGGTCATCCCCGGATGCACGGTGGTCACGTTGATGCCCTGGGGCCCCAGTTCGTCGGCCAGGTTCTTGGTCAGGGCGGACACGGACACGTTCCGCATGCTGCCGATGGCGTACCCGGACTGGCGGGCGGCCATGCCGCTCAGGTTGATGATCCGTCCCCAACCCTGTTCGATCATGTGGGGAGCGACGGCCTGGGCGCACCGCAGATAGCCCATGACCTTAACGTTCATATCGCCCCAGAAATCTTCTTCGGTGATCTCGC
>JACZXN010000147.1 GCA_022571575.1 Chloroflexota bacterium
GACGGGGACACCGGCGCGACCCGGATCTCCAGCGGCGTCGCCGAATTTGCCGCCGGGGCCTCGGCGCCCACCCACTACCACGACGCCGAGGAATCGGTGATCGTCATCGAGGGCGAGGGGCTCATGGTCATCGACGGCGAGGAACACATCGTCCGGCCCAACGACGCCGCCTTCATCTCGCCCGGCGCCCATCACAGCATCGCCAACCACGGAGACCAGCCCTTCAAGATCAGCTGGACCTACGCCAGTATTGAATGGTCGACTACCCAGGTTGACTGACTGGCGCCCCAGGAGCTTCTATACTGAGTCCAAACGCGTCGGATGGAATGGTCGACTACGCAGGTTGACTGACTGGCGCCTTGTTCCGGTTGTATCATCCATGGAGATTTTCCCAGATAGACCGGTGGCGCGACCACGAGCAAGAGTCCTCAAAGTTGGAGTTGTATTCACCGATGATTGAGTCACCCGATCGAGCCCGTAGGGTATGCGGCCCCATATCGTGATCGGAGAACCGCGATCGATTCCAGCGGGGCTTTGGCGGCGGTTCGCCAACCTCGTTCAACGGGGCACCCACGCCGATACACAGGCCGGGACTTTCGTCATGGAACTCACCGTTGACGACGCCCTCGTCAATTAGCTTTATGACGAATCAGGCGTGACTGCACCAAAAGACCTCAGACTAGACCCAGAAGCCTCCGGCTATCCGAGGTATCGCTTTGTCATCGGAGGCTTGATCCTGGCTGCTCATTTCTCCGTTGGGCTCAACATCTTTGTCGTCGCGCCTCTTTTGCCGTTGATCAAAGATGACTTTGGAGTGAGCAGCGCCACCGCCAGCCTGCTCATAGCGCTGGCGTTGTTGGTCCACGCGTTCTTTGGGCTGCCCGGGGGGATCCTTGTTAACCGTTTCGGCCTGAAACGGATGTATTTTCTAAGCTGGCTCATGATTGGCCTACCGGTATTGTCGGCGGTTGCGCCCAACTTTGGGACTTTGCTCCTGCTGCGGTTAGTCTATGGCATCGGTTTCGGCGCCATGATCCCGGCCACCGGGCCGCTGCTGATGCAATGGTTTCGGCCCAGAGAAATCACCATCATGAACGGTTTGGATATGGCTGCCCTCAGCCTGGGAATGGCCCTTTCGGTTTCCGTGGCGGCGCCCCTGGCGAATGTGGTGGGCTGGCAGAACACGCTGAGTGTGTTTGGCGGCATGGCGCTGTTGGGGGCCGTCGCCTGGGGCATCTTGGGCAGGGTTAAATCCGGCGCAAGGGCTGCCGGGGCGGGAATATCGCTGAGGGAAGTCTTGGGCGTTCTCCGCAACCGGACGATTCTGCTTTTGGTGGCCGCGGATGCTCTGGTGTTCATGCAATACACGGCCCTGACCAGTTGGTTGCCAACCTTCTACAACGAGGCCCGGGGAATGTCATTTACCCAGGCCGGATTTGTCACCGGGCTGCTTCCCTTCGTGGGTGTGTTCGCGGTCTTAGTGGGCGGATTTCTTCCCCTCAGATTCGCGTCAAAGAAGCCGTTCTTCATCGTGCCGGGGTTTCTGCTAGGGCTGGGCGGCTTGGGCTCTTTCTTGATCGACAACTCCTTTGGCATCTATGTTTCAATCATCCTCCTGGGCATCGGGTCGTGGTCATATGCGCCCACCCTTCTTTCCTTGCCCATGGAGATACCGGGCGCGACCCCGGAAAAGGTCGCGGTGGTCTGGGGAACATTTGTCACGGTTTCCGGTTTCGGGATGTTTGCGTCACCCATCGTGGTGGGAGCGATGCAGGACGCTTCGGGCAGCTTCGTGCCGGGGTTCATGATCTTCGCCGTGGGAGCGTGGTTCTTGGTGATAGCCGGCGTCCTCTTGCCCAAGACCAACGCCAGAGACCGCGTCTGAGATCAACGCCTTGGCAGTGCCGGGAGTCCCGGCCTTAGTCCAGCCGACGGATGTTGGCGAAGCGGAACAGGAACAGCAGGCTGATGGCCAGGGCGATGGCGCCGCCGATGGCCATCGCCGTGTCGATGCCCACCAGAACCCCCACCCCGCCGGTGATGGCCGCGAACAGGGGAATCAGCCCCGACTCGTAGTGCCACACGCTGGTGACCCGGCCCCGCAGGTTGTCGGGAACCAGGGTCTGGATCAAGGTCTGGTTGGCCACGATGAAGTGGGTCTGGGACAGCCCCATCAACAGCATCACCGGCACCGACAACCAGATCCACTGGGAGAGCCCCAATGTCAGGACAACCGCCGAGCCGGACAGCAATGTCAAAAGGGTCACCAGGCCCTTCTTGGTGAAGAACCCGAATGACGAGATCATCACCGTGGCCAAAAGTCCGCCCGCCCCCATGGTCACGATCATGGCGGTGCTGACCCCGGCCCCCCGCCCCAGGGCCTCCTCGGTGTAGGCCGGCAGGAACAGCAGCAGGGGCATGAACACCCCGGTCCGCACGAAGTTCATCACCATGAGACGCAGCATCTCGCGGCTGCCCACGATGAACCTCAAGCCCTCTTTCAGATCGGCCAGGGGCGAGGCTTTTTTCGAGGACGACGCCTCCCGGTGTGGAGTCTTCATGGGCGCCAGGAGCAGGATCATCCCCGCGTAGAGGCCCGACTCCAGGAAGAAGTTCCACTGAAAGCCCACCGTCTCGATGAGTATCCCGCTGATGGCCGCCCCGGCCAACCGCATGGAAGTCACCGCCATGGCGTTCAGGGCCAGGGCGTTTCCCAGGTCCTCCCTGGGGACGGTGTTGGCCACCAGGGCCTGCCGGGTGGGCTGGATGAAGGCGAAGGCGACGCCCGAGACCAGCATGTACCCGTAGACGTGCCAGATGCTGTCGATCTTCCCGTAGGCCACCAGCGCCCCGAAGGCCAGGGCCGACGAGACCATCACCAGTTGGACGCCCATGACCAGCTTCCTACGGTCCCAACGGTCGGCCAGGACGCCTCCCCAGGGGCCCAGGACCAGGACCGGCAAGGCCCTGACGGCCACGGTCAAGATGGAGTGAAGGGCCGAGCCGGTGATGTCCAAGGCCAGCCAGCCGATGGTGATGAACTGGAGCCATTGGGCGCAGTTGGCGAAGAGGTTGCCCGTCCACAGATACCGGTAGTTGACGTTGTTCTGCAGTGAGGAAAAGGTCCTGACCCGGCCGGAAGGAGGCCGGACGGGAAATCTGCGGGGCGGGGTGCTCTGAGATTGGGGGGAGTCTGGGCGCAAACTAGGGGTGTGTGGCTCCGGGAATGAAATAAGATCGTGAAATAGGGCCGAACGCGGCCTGGCCGTCGAATATCCTAGCGCCACGGCCGCGCCGAAGCAAGGGCCGATTGCCGTCTAAGTCCGGCGGCCGAGACTACCGTCCCTTAGGATTTATGGTTAAACTAGCCAGGGCCTGCGGTCAACTCGGTTCGACCGGTCCACTCGGTTCAATCTGTTTGATGCGGATACAAGATGAAATTCGGCCTATTCCAATCGGTGCAACTGCCCGATCCCAAGGAACAAGTCAGGTATTACAAAGAGGCGCTGGCCCAGGTGCTCCACGCCGAACAACTGGACTTCGATTCGGTGTGGATCACGGAGCACCATTTCTCCCGGCACGGAATCGTCTCGGCCACGCTGTCGCTGCTGGCCTATCTGGCGGGGGTCACCGAGAAGATCCGCCTGGGCACCGGCGTCACCGTCCTGCCCTTCCACAATCCCATCGAACTGGCCGAGCAGGCGGCGACGGTGGACCTGCTCAGCGGCGGGCGGTTGGACTTCGGCGCGGGCCGGGGCTTCCAATGGGGTGAGTTCCATAAGTTGAACATCCCCATGGAGGAGGCCAGCCGGCGGTTCGAGGAGAGCATGGAGGTCCTGACCAAGGCCTGGACCGCCACCGAGCCCTTCGATCACGCCGGAGAGTTCTGGCAGTTCAACGACATGACCGTGCACCCAAAGCCGGTCCAGTCACCCCATCCGCCCATCTTCGTCGCCGCCTCCAGCGAGGCCAGCGTCAACCGCGTCGCCCGCAACGGCTGGAACCTGCTCATCGGCCAGGGGGAGCCCTTCGCCCAGGTGGCGGAGCAGATCGAATACTACAAAGGGGCTCTGTCCCAGGCGGGACATGACTACCACAAAGGGCGGGTGGTGGTGGCGCGGGCCATGTACACCGCGCCCAACCTGTCCCAGTCGCGGCGGGACACGGAAGCGCCTTTCATGTGGTTCAAGCAGACCGGGCAGGAGGTGGGAGCGCCACGGGACTACGACGTGGAATTACTGCCCGAGGAGTACCGGGCCTACCGGAGAAGGTTCGCCCGGGACGTCACCTTCGACTACAACGCCATGTACGAGAACGTGACCCTGTTCGGAACGCCCGATGACCTGACCGCCCGCATACAGGACCTGGAGAAGTCGGGCGTGGACAAGATCATCTTCTTCATCAACTTCGGCGGCATCGAGCACCAGAAGGTGTTGGACTCCCTGGACCTCTTCGCCAAAGAGGTCATGCCCAACTTTGTAGACTGAGACACCGGCTGAATCCCCGGCCGGCACCTCATCCAGGTGAAACGGACCGATAAAATCCCACCCACACTCAAACTCTTTCCCTTCCTGGGGTGAGAACTTGTCCCTTCCCCGTCCGGGGGAAGGCTAGGATGGGGGCGTTGAGCTAATCCCGGTAGTTCACGAATTGCAGGGGTTGGCTGTTCTTCATCTCTTTGATCAGGGCGATGACCTCCTGCAGGTCGTCCCGCTTCTTGGCCGTGACCCTAAGCTCGGTGCCCTGAATGGCCAATTGGACCTTCATCTTGGCCGACTTCACTTCCTTGCTGATCTTGCGGCCCAGGTCGCCGTCGATCCCCTGCTTGATGGACACCGTCTCCCGCAGGCTGCTGCCCGCCGCGCTCTGAGGTTTTCCGAAGTCCAGGGCCCCCAACTCCACCTTGCGCATGGCCAGGTACTTCTTTAGCAGTTCCTCAACCTGCGTCATCTTCATGTGGTCGTCGGCGGTCAGAGTCAGGGTGTCGTCAGAGCGGACAACGGCGCACTTGGTATTGACCAGGTCAAACCGTTGCTTGATCTCCCGTTGGACGCCGTTCAGGGCGTTGTCGACTTCGGCCAGGTCCGTTCTGGAGACCACGTCAAAAGACGGCATGGGGAAGAACTCCTTGGGGCTTCGGCTCAGCCGGGTCGCCCACCTAATGGTACACGATAGGCGTCGCCGGGAAAACTTCGCTCCATGCCCGGGGAAGAGATTATCTGGCTCCCCAGACGTTGCGGTTGCCAACTATTTGGCAAATGGCCATTCGTGCTACCCTCTCTGGATGCTGACCAAGTTGAGCGCCGTCACGCACGACATCAACGCCGCCGCTCTCTGGGCGGGCGTGACCGCCTTCGTTTGGTACGCCTTCGGCGCGGTGCCGCTGCACATCGCTGTTGCCAGCCAGTTGGGCCTCACCGCCGCTCAATCTTCAAGCTGGATATTCATCATCTGGACCAGCGGCGCCGTCGCATCGATCGCTCTCTCGGT
>JACZXN010000148.1 GCA_022571575.1 Chloroflexota bacterium
CCCGGTGGCGCTGGCGGCGGCCAGGCCCTGGACGAATTCAACCTCGCCCACCGGTTTCATCTCTTCCGGCCCGTCGATGCGGTACATGGACCGGGCTTCGACGAACACGGTGGAGCGCACGTTGTGGCCGCTGTTGATGTCATCGGCCAGCTCGTGGAGCAGGTACCGCTGGTAAGGTATTCTCGCGTCCCGGAAGTCCCAGAAGTGATGATGTGGATCGCAGATGGGTATCTCGGGCTCCAGGGTTGCCTCCTGGGTCAACGCGTGCCAGTCATTGCCTCCGAATGGCATGATGGCGCCTCCATGTCATGAATTTGAGGCCCCATGATAGCACGGCGGCCAGCCGCGTCAGCCATGCCAAGGCTGATGCGGAGGATGCCTGAGGGTAATGGAAGAGGTAATGGGCCGCAACGGTTGAAGACCGGGATAAGCCGGGTATAATTGCGGACGGCCCGCCCAACATCCGGCAATGGCGGCTGAGGAGATAAAATGGCTGGTAAGGGACGCTCGATACACGTTGAGGGTGTGAAGCACGGAGCGCCGATACCCATGGGGGCGCGGGTGGGCAATATGATCTTCTCCAGCGGCATCATCGGCGCCGACCCCGCCACCGGTAAAGTTCCGGAGGACCTGGAAAGCCAGTGCGTATTGGCCTTCGCCAACATGAAGACGATGGTGGAAAACGCGGGAGGCACGGTTCAGAATATCGGCTCCATCAAGGTCTATATGAAGGACCGTTCCCAACGCGAGGCGGTCAACCGCCCCTGGCTGGAGATGTTCCCCGACGAGGACGACCGGCCCGCCCGCCACGCCATCGAGTACGATGCCTTTCCCCCTGGGGTCCTGGTGCAGTTGGAAGTGATCGCCGTGGTCGCCTGATTGCCGGGCAATTTAAATAAAACGCTGGACACCTTACATAAAACGTTGAATCAGGAGAAGTCGTTGCAACCGGAAAGCAGATTCGTGGCGTCGAACGGGGTCAATCACCATTACCTGGAATGGGGCAGCCCCGATAACCCCAGCGTCTTGATGTTTCATGCCGTCGGCATGTGCTCCCAGATATGGAACAACACCGCCCGGGACCTGGCCCGGGACTACCATGTTTTCTCATTCGATCTCCGGGGACACGGTGATACCGAACACTCCGGCGGCGGATACACCTTTGAACAGATCGGCGAAGACGTGGCCTCGGTCATCCAGACCATGGGTTTGGAGGGGTCCATCGGGGTGGGACATTCCGCGGGCGGGATGTCGATGTTGATCGCCGATTCCCTGGCTCCGGGAATAATCAGCAAAGGGGTGCTGGTGGACACCCGGGTGGGCGACAGCCCCATGGCCATGCTCTCTCCCGAGGAACAGAAACTCCGGAAACAGAGGACCCTGCAGAAGCGGTCCATCTGGGAGAGCCGGGAAGTGATGCACGCAGCCTACCGCGACCGGCGGGCGTTCAAGACCTGGACCGACGAGGTATTCGCCGATTACATAGAAGGCAACACTCGTCTGCTGGACGACGGAAGGGTCGAGTTGAAGTGCAAACCCGCGGTCGAAGAGGAATTCTACGAGAACCGAAGGAGCCTGGACACTTCGCAAGTGCTCCGGGGCCTGGGTGGTGAGTACATCTTGTTGGTGGGGGCCTACAAAGGCGCCCAGACAACCCAGGATGCCGCAGTGCAGCACTTGACCCGGGAGACCAGGGGGTTCCAGCTCAAGGAACTGGGCGCGGGCTCCCACTTCGTGCCCATGGAGCATCCCGCGTTGGTTCTGCAAGAGATCCGGAATTTTATTGACTCGCCCTAATTCCAGTCAGAGAAAGACTTAAAGAGGTATCGACATTGGCCAATGAAGAAGGCGGATTCAGCCCGGAAACCATAATCAACCATCTGAAAGCCAACAATGTTACCCATGTGGTCTGGCTGCCCGATAGTGAAACGAACTTTCTATACGTGTTGCTGCAGGAAGAACCCTCCCTGGACCTGATAACGGTCAGCCGGGAGGGTCAGGCGTTCTCCACCGCCGCCGGTCTGTCGGTGGGCGGGGCCAAGCCGGTCATCCTGATACAGAACACCGGCCTGATGGAGTCGGGAGACTCCCTGCGCGGCTGGGCCATGGGCATGAACATCCCCGTGGTGCTGATGGTGGGATACCGGGGCTGGACCCGCCACGGCGTGGACACCGACACCGCCGCCACCTATACCGAGCACTTCCTCCACGCCTTCGGCATCAAGTACTACCTGGTGGAGAGCGACGCCGACGCCGACCGGATCTCGGTGGCCTTCGAGCGGGCCGAAAGGACCAAGCAGCCGGTGGCGGTGTTGATCGGCGACGAATTCCACGGCTTTGTCCAAAGATAGCCGGGGCACACCTAGCCGAAAAAACAAGCAAGAGATTCCGAACCCTGGAAATTTGCAACCGAGTTTTGTAGAGGATAGATGTTTCAGACAGCAGATATGTTCAAGGCCTTCGCTCCCTACCGGGGCAACGCCGTGGTGATACCCGGACGGGGCGGCCGTCACTGGATCAACATCAGCGACCAGCCCGACCGGGACGTTCCCCTGGGCGACCCGGCCATGGGCGGCCACGCTTCCTTCGCCCTGGGTCTGGCCCTGGCCAGGCCCGATGAGAAGGTCATCCTGTTCGACTCCGAGGGCGACATCCTGATGAACCTGGGCGCGCTGCCCACCATCGCCGAGAAAGACCCCAAGAACTTCTATCATTTCGTGTTGGACAACGGGGTGTACGCCACCACGGGCGGCCAACCGGTCCCCAACGCCCAGAACATCCAATACGACGTCATCGCCAGGGGCTCGGGATACCCGTCCACCTACGCCTTCGACAACCTGGAGGACTTCGCCAACAACATCGAAGAGATCCTCAGCAAGCCCGGCCCGGTCTTCGTGACCATGAAGGTCGTGCCCGAGATCGAGAACGTGCCCATCAATCAGCGGGTCCGCTGGCAGAAGAAGACCCGGGACCAGACCATAGCCGATCTACAGAAAGACCTGGGTCCGCGGAAGGCGTAATTGCCGGAGCGGGACGAGGACCAAGCCCAACCTCTGACGGGGATCCGGGTCCTGGACCTGTCCGGCGAATTGGGCGTCTACTGCGGCAAGCTGCTGGCCGACGTGGGAGCGGACGTGATCAAGGTCGAGCCCCCCGGCGGCGATCCCATGCGGCGCACCGGCCCCTTCATCGATGGCGCCGAGCCGCCCGAGAACAGCATCCACTGGCGCCACTACAACACCAACAAACGCGGCATCACCCTGGACATCGCATCCGATGCCGGCCGCGCCCTGCTCCGGCGGCTGGCCGGGAATACCGACGTTCTGCTGGAGTCCTTTCAACCGGGATACCTGGAATCACTGGGGCTGGGCTACGGGCATCTGAGCGAGCACAACCAGGGGTTGGTCTACGCCTCTCTGACGCCCTTTGGGCAGACCGGACCCTACCGGGACTATCGAGGCAGCGACCTGGTCGGCTTCGCCATGGGCGGCTACATGTACGTCACCGGGTGGCCCCACACCCCGCCCAACAAACTCTGGGGCTGCCAGGCCTTTCACACCACCTCCAACCGGGCGTTCATCGGCATCCTCATCGCCCTGTACCACCGTCTGGCCACCGGGCAAGGGCAGCAGGTGGACGTGTCCATGCAGGAAGCCGTGGCCACCACCACCGAGCATGTCAACACGGCCTACAACTACACCGGCGAGAATGCCGTGCGCTGCGGGTTCCGGCACGGCGGCCAGTTCGTGGCGACCTGGCAGTGCCGCGACGGCTACGTGAGCATCACCACCAACACCCAGAAAGCGTGGGACGACCTGCGGGCCTGGATGGACGAAGATGGCATGGCCGGGGACCTGATGGACGAGCGGTACAGCGACCGGTTCATCCTCCGCGGCGAACACTCGTCGCACATCGAGGGGCTGATCGAGGCCTGGACGCTGACCCATACCCGGCAGGAGATCACCGAGTGGGGACAGGCCAACCACCATCCCTGGGGCCCGGTGGCGACCGCCGGCGAACTGCTGGACAACGAACAGCTCTGGGACCGCGGGTTCTATCACGAAGTCTCAGTCGCCTCCGGCGGGGAAAAGATCGTTTACCCCGGCGCCCCTTACAAGCTCTCGAAATCCGGTTGGCGGCTCGTCTCGCAGGCGCCGCAGGTTGGTCAACATAACAGCCAGGTCTATTGCGATGAACTGGGGCTTTCGACCGAGGAACTCCAGGACTTGATCGCGGCTGGGGTTGTCTGAAATGGCTGATTCTAGTGCGCTGGCGCTACAGGGCATCCGGGTCTTGGATTTCACCTGGATCCATGCCGGTCCCTCGGCCACCCGGATACTGTCCGACCAGGGGGCCCAGGTGATCAAGGTGGAGTCCAACCAGGCCCTCTCGGTGGTGGGCGGCCCGGCGTCCAGCACGGCCCGGGGGCTGGGGCAGCGTCACAACTGGAACGCCGGAAAGCTTTCTATCTCATTGAATATGAAGACCGACGCCGGGAAAGAACTGGCCAGGCGGCTGGTGGCCGTGTCCGACGTGGTGGCCGAGAACTTCAGCGGCCGGGTGATGCCGGGTTGGGGCCTGGACTTCGAGAGCATCCGCAAGATCAGGCCCGACATCATCATGTTGAGCATGTCGGGATTCGGGCGCACCGGGCCGTGGAAGGACCGGGTCAGCTACGGCCAGACACTACAGGCCTGGTCGGGGTTCACCGACCTGACCGGGTTCCCGGACGCCAAGCCCAGCGGGCCGGCCAGCGCCTATAGCGACGCGGTGGCGGGCATGGCCGGGGCCCAGGCGGTCTTGCTGGCGCTGATCCAACGGGCGCGCACCGGGCAGGGCCAATGGATCGACATCTCTCAGATGGAGGCCATGTCTGCGTTGTTGGGACCGCTGGCGTTGGAGCTGAGCGCCAATAAGGCCGATGTCCAGCGCACCGGCAACCGGCTGGCCCACGGCGGCGGCGCGCCCCACGGGGCCTACCGCTGCCGGGGAGAGGACCGCTGGTTGGCGATCACCGTGTTCACCGATGAGGACTGGAGCGCATTCACCGGCGCCATCGGCTCTCCCGGATGGGCGTCGGACCCACGGTTCGCCAGCGCCGAGTCGCGGTTACACCACGCTGATGACCTGGACCGGATGGTCGAGTCTTGGACGGTGGAACAGAACGCCGAAGATGCGATGAATCGCCTCCAAGCGGCCGGAGTCGCCGCCGGGGTGGTGCAGACCGGCGAGGACCTGGCCGAGAATGACCCGCAGTTGAAGGAGCGGGAGCTTTTCCAGCAGGTCCCAGACGCCGCCGGCGTGCCGCGGACCATCGAAAGAGCGCCCTACAAACTGTCCCGCACGCCGGGCCGGGTGACCAGGGCCGCCCCGGAGTTCGGCGCGGACCAGACCTTCGTCCTAAGCGAGGTACTCGGCGTGGGCGACGAAGAGCTGGCGCAGATGGCCATCGCGGGGACCTTCGATTAGCCAGTGCCGTAGCCGCCA
>JACZXN010000149.1 GCA_022571575.1 Chloroflexota bacterium
ATTATGGGCTCTTGCCCGACGGCGACCAGCCCGCTCCCACCGGCGCACCCGCAACGGCGCCCACGGCCACGGCCGGAGTTGCCGCGTCCCGTCCCATCGTGACCGACTTCACCGCGTCTGAAGCCCTGCGGACTCCGGCGTTCTGGCTGATCGCCTTTGGCCACGGCTTCACTTCCATGGTGATCCTGGCCATCATGGCCCACCTGGGCCTGCTGATGATTGACAAGGGGTACCAGTTGCAAGACGCCGCCTTCGTGGTCTCCGCCTACACCGCCGTGGCCATGGGGTTTCAACTGGTGGGGGGTTATGTGGGAGGCCGGATCCCGATCAGGCTGGCCCTGGCCTTCTTCACCAGCTTGCAGGCCATCGGCGTGATAGTTCTGGTCTTCGCCGACTCGCTGCCCACCTTCTATTTGTTCGCGGTGCTGTTCGGCGCGGGCTTCGGCGGGCGCAATCCCCTGACCGTCGCCATCCGCGGCGATTATTTCGGTTCCGCTTCCTTCGGGAAGATATTGGGCCTCTCCACCGTGCCCATGAACGTGCTGCTGCTGATCGCCGCCCCGTTGGTCGGTTGGATGCGGGATACCCAGGGGACCTACACCGACGCGTTCATCATCATGGTCCTGACCAACTTCGCCGGCGCCGCGTGTTTCATGCTGGCCAAGCGGCCCGTGAAAAAACCGGCGCTCCAGCCCGCCGCGGCGGACTAAAGCGCCGGCCAATTTCCCCTCTCTCCGGGTCCGGTCTTCCCGGGTCCCGCACACCGGAGCCGGACCGTTCCCCGACCGTTCATCAAGACTGGGGTTCTAGGACTCCTGTATCTCGACGTCGTTTATCTCCAGAGCCGTGGTCGGGGTGGAGGGTTCTCCGCCCCTGCCGGTGGTCACCGGAGAGTTGGCGATGGAGTCCAGCACATCTTCGCCGCCGGTCAGGTTGCCGAAGATGGTGTAATTGGGCGGCAGACCGGCGTCCGCTCCGTGGATGATGAAGAACTGGCTGCCGTTGGTGTTGGGGCCGGAGTTGGCCATGGCCAGGATGCCTTTGAGGTACTTCCGGGTTACGGGCTCATCGTTGAAGCGGTAGCCGGGGCCGCCGGTGCCGTCCCCCGTGGGGCAGCCGCCCTGGATCATGAAGTTTTTGAGCACCCGGTGGAACTTGCCGTCCTTGTAGAACCCTTCCCGGGCCAGGAACACGAAGTTATTCACCGTCACCGGCACATCGGAAGCGAAAAGTTCCAGGGTGATGTCGCCGTGGTTGGTCTTGACCGTGGCCGTATAGGTCTTGGACTCGTCGATGGTCATCGCCGGCGGCGCGGAATACTGCTGGGGCATCTGATTCCTCCGGTCCGTTCAAGTAATTTTCGTGGTTGGGATTGTAGCATCTGTGCGTGGGTGGCAACAGTTGCCGCAACCAAACCAAAAGGCCCGCATACCCTGCGGGCCTTTAAAGCAACTATTCCAGTCCAAGAAAACCCGGCTGTGCCGGCCGGTTTTACCGGCGGTTGTGGGTCTTGGTCTCGGCCCAGGCCACGATCTTGGGCAGGGCGGCGTCGATGTCCCGCTGGTCCACCTGCCTTGCTATATCCTCGGCCTCGCACCGGATCAGCATGATGGGCAGCCGGTTCTTGATCTTGTCCAGGGTCCAGGCCAGGGGGTCGCCCTCGGCCGTGAAGTCCAACATCAGGCGCTCGTTCTTCTTCACGTTGGCGTTCCGGTAGTGGTAGTGGGGCGCCACCCGGAAGCAGTCGAAGCGCAGCAATTCCTTGTCCTGCCCTTCGAGCATGTCGCTGTAGACGTGGATACAGACGCCCTCTTCGGCGCCGTCGTTCAGCGTCCGGTATTCCAGGCCGAAGGTGACCGCTCCCGCTGGGATCAGCTCTTCGGGTCCACCCGTCTCGCCACCCATCTGCGCATGCATCGTCTGTTGTGCCATGTCGCCTCCTTCTGATTTCGTCGCCGGATAGTATCGGCCAAAGCCCCAGGCAGCTTCTGCCTGTAGTCGGGAATTATACCCCCATTCTTTGTCGCCCCCAAGGGAAACCCGGCGCGGCGGGGTTTCTCACGCACCCTGGGCTATAATTAAGGTACGGGAGGGGGACCGCTGGAAATCCGCCCAAGGCGGCCCCGCATCCCAATGATTAGACCGGCGATTTTTAGTTGAAATGCATGGTCAGAGCGGTTAAAACCGGTGGAGAAAAGGGGGCCGAAGTTGGAGATACTTGAGCAGATGGGGGCCGAGGGCCACGAACAGTTGGTGGTGGTCTCCGATGCCGGTTCGGGACTGAAGGCCATCATCGCGATCCACGACACCACCCTGGGACCGGCCTGCGGAGGCACCCGGATCTGGCCCTACAAGACGGAGCAAGAAGCGATCCGGGACGCCCTGCGGCTGTCCCGGGCCATGACTTATAAATCGGCGGCGGCCGGCCTGCCCCTGGGCGGCGGCAAGGGAGTGATCATCGCCGACTCCCACACCGAGAAGACCGAGGCCCTGGTCCGGGCCTACGGGAGGTTCGTGGACACCCTGGGCGGCCGCTATCTGACCACCACCGATGTCGGCAGCACCGGCCGGGACATGGAATACATCAAGCAGGAGACCGATTACGTGGTCGGCCTGCCCACCACCGCCGGCGGCAGCGGCGACACTTCGATCATGACGGGGCTTGGCATCTACATGGGCATGAAAGCCTGCGCCAAGGAGGCCTGGGGCAGCGACTCCCTTACGGGCAAGACCGTGGCCATGCAGGGGTTCGGCAAGGTGGCGATTCAAACCGCCCATCATCTGATGAAAGAGAACGCCAACCTGGTGGTGACCGATGTCTACGAAGGGGCGCTGGACCGGGCCCGCGACCTGGGTCTGGCCGTGGTCAAGCCCGACGAGATCTACGGTGTGGACTGCGACATCTTCGCGCCCTGCGCCCTGGGCGGGGTGATAAACCCAAAAACCATTCCCCAGTTGAAGTGCAAGGTGGTGGCCGGAGGGGCCAACAACCAACTGCTGTCCGCCGCCGACGGCGAAGAACTGCACCGCCTGGGCATCGTATACGGCCCGGACTACATATTGAACAGCGGCGGCATCATCAACGCCGAAGCCGAGATAGGCAGGGAATACAACCCGGACCGGGCCAGGGAAAAGACCGAGCGCATCTATGAGATCGTGGAAAAGGTGATCGCCATCTCCAAGCGCGAGGAGATCTCAACGGCCAAGGCGGCGGACCGTCTGGCCGAGGACCGGCTGAACTCGGTGCGGGCCATACGGCAGGTCTACCGCTCCAGATAGCAAAATACTTCCGGGAATAAAAAACGGGCGTCCCGATTCATTGGGACGCCCGTTTTTTTGTCGAATTTCGATTGAACTGTTTACGAAGCGGTGGATTCAGCCTCGAACCCGGCGTCGCGGTGGGCCGAGTCGCAGAAAGGTTTGTTCCCAGACTGGCCACAGCGGCAGAAGCTCACCCACTGGCCCTCGGGGACGCTGTATTCTTTGCCGTCTTTGTCCTTGATGGTGATGGGGCCGGTAACCCGCAGGGGGCCGTTCTCCCGAATCTCGATATTGACGTCTGCCATTGTAACTCCTTCGTCGCTGCTCTCAATCATTGTTGGATGGGCGGGGATAGATGGGCGGGCCGCATCAGGCGTTGGCCAAGCTACCGCAAACCAAAAGTAAGTCTGCCACCCGAAGTTAGGGGTGTCAAGCTGGCTTTTAGGGCCTGAAACAGCCTCCAGATCAATCAGATGCCGGTTCGGCCGCCACCGATTCGGGCCGCGCCGCCGGCACCGGTTTTGGCCGCTCCCCTCTGATCAGAGAGATGGCGATGGCCACCAGCAGCAGACCACCCATCATCAGAAAGGCCCATCGGAGTCCCGCCACAAAGGCGCCGGCAACGGCCGGGGACACGGCGTCCAGGCTTGGCTCCACGCCCCGGGCTCCCATGGTGGCCACCACCACCGTGGTGGCGATGGCGATGCTGGTCACGTTGGCCGAATTGCGGACCAGTTGGGTCAGAGCCGAGACCACGCCGTACTGAGAGCGGTCCACCGCGCTCAAGATGGAGCTGTTGTTGGGCGTGTTGAAGAGAGCCGTGCCGGTGCTCTGCACCATCAGCATGATGATGATCAGCAAAACCGGAGTGGCCTCGGTCAGGGTGCTCGCCAGGATGAACCAAGCGGTGGCCGAAAGGATGAGCCCGCCCACCGTCAGTCCCCGCCACCCGAAGCGGTCCGACAACCGGCCGCTGAAGGGGCCCACCAGCACCAGGCAGAGCGCGGGCGCTATCAGCAGCAGGCCCACGTCCCTGGGGCTGAAGTCGAGCACCCGCTGCAGGTAGAAGGGCATCATGAACCTGGCGGCGGAAGAGCCAAGGAACGAGAACCAACCTGCGGCGACGCCAAGGGCCACCAGCTTCCGTTTGAAAAGCCGCATGTCCAGCATGGGGGACTCCGAGCGCAACTCCCACCAGATGAACGATGCCAGCGCCAAGACCGAGGCGGCCAGCCCAGAGAGGATGATTACCGACGTCCAGCCAAACCGGTCGCCGTTGCCCACCACCAATAAGAACCCCAACAGGGCCAGACCCGACAGTATCGCGCCGCCCCAGTCGAACCTTTGCCGAGGCTCGCCCTCCGCCGGCTTGTCCAGGGGAAGGACCAGCATCGAGACGGCGATGGTGACGACGCCGATGGGCACGTTGGCGAAGAAGACCGACCGCCAATCAAAGATGCTGATGAGCAGTCCGCCGATGACCGGCCCCCCGATGGCTCCCACGCCAACCACGCTCAGGTGGGTGCCCAGGGCCTTGCCCCGTTCCGACCCGGGGAAGGCGGAGATCACCATTGCTATGCCGGCGCTCTGCACCATGGCCGAGCCCACGCCCTGGAAGACCTTGGAGGCGATCAACGATCCCAGGTTGGGCGATGCCCCGGCCAGTCCGGCGGCCACCACAAAGATGATCATACCGCTGGTGTACACCTGCTTCCGGCCGATGATGTCGCCCAGACGGCCCATGGGCAGGATCAAAACGCTGATGGCCAGGGCGTAGCCCACCACGATCCACTGGACCGTGGGCAGGTCAGAGCCGAAATGACGCTCGATGCTGGGCAACGCCACCAGGACGCTGCCGGTGTCGACAACCGACAAGAAGGTGCCGATGGCGATGGTGCCGAATATCCACCACTTGTAGTTGGCGCTGCTCTTGATGGTGGATATCACTGCTGTAGATCACTCCTAAGTGCCCCGGTAAGCGCCCCGGTGGGCGCCCCGCCGCCCATTACCGGGCCTGCCTCACCCTGGGAAGCATGATATACGAGATAGAACCGAAGATGAGCCCGGCCACCCCGACCACCGTCAGGGCCACCACCACCGTCGTGAGGTCCACCAGCAGGCCCACGGCCAGGCTGGACATGAAGACGAAGCCCTGGCTGTAGAGATGCAGGCTGGTTATTCGGCTCCGCAGATGGTCGGGCACCAATGTCTGGATC